>CAZDUU010000251.1:0-4265 GCA_964508675.1 uncultured Bacteroidales bacterium
TTTTTCAATATTTAAAAATTTATGTCTAATTTAATTTCAAAAATTTTACCAAAAGTAGTGTACCCTTTTTTAATATGCAATTTTAAAGTTATGTATTTAACACTTTTTAATCAAATTTTAAATTTCTATACCAATAATTAAGATATCATCTATTTGTGGCTGGTTTACTTTCCATTGCACCAGTTTTTTTTGCAATTTTACATTTTGCTGAATCATTGACAGTTGTTGAATTTCTTGCAACCAATGAATTAGTCCGCTGACCTTAAGTTTATGCCCTTCTCCACCAAACTGATCTGGAAAACCATCTGTAAATAAGTAAAAGCGATCTCCGGTTTTTAATTGTATCTCTATATCTGAGAAGCTTTTCTTTAAATCATATTTTGAAAAACCAATAGAATGGCGATTCCCTTTATAATAAGTCCATTTATTATCGCTAAATATCAATAAAGGACGCATAGCAGCACTGTAAGTTAAGATATGTGTCTCTTTATCATAAACACATACAGATAAATCAAGTCCATCCTGAGTCTCTGAGCTTTCCTGGTTAAATATCCCCGAAATTTCTTTATCAAGCTTATAAAGTAATTGACTAGGGCTGATACTTATTTGTGTATGCAAAATATCTTTTAAAATAGTGCTGCTTATTAACGACATAAATGCACCCGGAACTCCATGTCCAGTTGCATCTGCACAGATAAAAACAAATTTATTTTCAGTTTGGTGAATCATGTAAAAGTCACCACTTACAATGTCTCTTGGCTGGTAATAAACAAAAGACTGGGGAAAATTATCATACAAAATCCTCAATGAAGGCAAAATAGCTTCCTGAATTCTTTTAGCATACTGAATACTGTCTGTAATATCTTTATTTTTTCTTTCTATCAATTCCTTTTGTTTTACAACTTCTTTGGTTCTTTGGTCAAGCTTTTCTTTTAAAATTTTCTCCATTCTTCTTAGGTTTCTTTCTCTAACCTTAATTATTATATAAAATAAATATGCGACAACAGCTATTGAGAATAATATAAACCACCATCTTTTATAAAAAGGAGGTAAAATTCTTATAATAATTGTATAAGGTTTTGGTGAAACAACCTTGTCATAATTATAAGCAATAACTTTAAAAGTATAGATTCCTTCATCAAGTCTTGGATACAAGGCTGAGCGATTTGTAGTTGGTTCTGACCATCCCGCATCATAACCTTCTAACATATATTGAAAGGTAACCCCCTCAGATTCCCTCAAAGAGATACCAGTAAATAAAAATTGAATTTTATATTTTCCATACTCCAACTCTATTTTGGGGTTGATAATATTTTCAACATCATTTATTTTTAAATCGGTTAAAATTACAGTCGGCGGAAATTTATTTAATATTGATTTTTTGGAGTCGTATCTTAAAACACCTTTGGTTGTGCCAAACCATACTGATCCCTTTTTATCTACCGTTATTGATGTCGGATTACAGTCAGCAAAAAGACCAATATTTTTGGAAAAAGTTCTGATCACATTTCCTTTAACAGAGGAAATTCCCTGCCGATGCCCAACCCAAATGATTCCATTTTCGTCGGAAGCTATACTATATGTATAATCAGAAAAAAGTCCGTTGGAAGCTGTATAATTATATACTGCCGTGTCAATTTTAAAAATCCCGTTTCCATACGTTGCAATCCAAGTTTGATTTTTATTGTCAAAGCATATCCCGTTGATTTTTAAAATATCATTTACATTGATTTTGTTCAGTGTAATTTTTTTTGCCGTCAAACTGTATTTTGCTAAAAAATTAGTCGGAGTTACGACCCAAATATTTTCATGGATATCACAAAGCACCTGATTAATATAGTTATGTGGCAAGCCCTCTACTGTGGTTATCTTTTCATAATTGAAAGTATTTTTCTCAGTATTAAACACCAGAAGTCCATTTTTAGTCCCGACACATTTATAATAACCAAAACCATCAATAGAGCTGATATTATTCATTAATTCGTCCTGAAAATCAATGTGTTTAATAATTTTTGCATTTATTAAGTCAAGGATATACAAACCATCTGATTCTGTTCCTATCCACAGCATTAGTGAGTTATCGACAAACAGACTGTTAACCTTTTTTCCGCTGATTTCTTTTAATTCAAAAATGGTAGTCTGTTGAGGCAGATTAATGTTAATTCGATAGAGTTTTCCCTCCGATGTTGCTGCCACTAAAAACTCATTGTAATTACATAGGGCTGTAAAGGAAAGGTCTTTATCATTTAATTTTTGGAATACCTGACTAAAAGCACTTTCATAGTATTGGAATAATCCTCCACCATAACTGCCAATCCATAAGTTATTTTCTCTGTCAAAAAACAACTTTCTTATTTGCATATTAGGCAATCCGTTCTCTGTTGTAAACTGAAATTCCTGATAAAATGAATTTTGCTCTTTATTGTATCTGTAGAAAAATATTCCATCACCCATTGTAGCAATCCAAATATTCCCTTCTCTGTCATTCACAATGTCTTTTATATTATTTATAAACTGGTACCTTTTTAGTATTTTAATTTTATTGTTGTTTAAAGCAATTTCAACCATTCCTTCGTCTTCGGTTCCAATAAAGATAGAACCTGAAAATGGATTTAATTTAATTGATTCAATTTTTGTCTGAGGTAAACTATTTATGAGACTCAGGTTATCATTATTGTAAATATAAATTCCGTCGGAAGTGCCTATCAAAAGATTATCATCTTTATTTAGAAAACAGTAAGTCTGAATGTTTGGCAATAATATAGGCCCGTCAATAACTTTATTTTGACTGATTTTAAAGATTCCCTTATTTTGAACAGCAACCCAAAGCTCATTTTTATAAAAAGTCATCTGAGTTATAGTACTTTTAAAAGTCAGACTTTCTTTAATAAGATAAAATTTCTGACCTATCCTGCATACAATAGTACCATTGTTTAATCCTAAATAAGTAACTCCTTTATTATCTATTGTACTTGCAGAAATAAAATTATCTCCTGAAATAAAAGTCAACGGGTATGAATTTAATGTATTTCCGTCGTACTGAAATAAACCGTCACCTGTTCCTATCCATAGATATCCCAGACTATCCTGATGAATGCTATATATATAAGGATATAAATTTGTATTTTCCGAAGAAAGGACTTTGAACTGGTATGTTTGAGCCTTGATTTCAATAAACTGAAAAAAAATAAAAACAATTAATAATAGTTTTTTAATCATGGCCTTTATTTTCTCACTTCTTTTTAATCTGAACTGTTTTTATTTTTCCTTTGTACTTAGGTATTCCTCCAATCGGACTGACATAGAACGGCAGCAATTCACCATATTGATTAGTCACATAAACCACAACATTATTATTTTTAATTGCTTTTTCTTTTACAAATTGAATATCAAATGAAGTATTTTTTTCGTCTTTAACCACCGGCAATACGGTACTTTTCCAATCTCCTTCGCTCGAAATTTCAACTTTTGCCCCATTTTTTGCTACAGAAATAACTCTGATTTTTCCATCACTATCCCAATCAAAATTTGATATCTTAATTGAAATAACCTTATCATCTATATAAGGATAAATATGAGAAATATTTGAAGGATTGTCGTGCATACGGAATGTATATTCATACGTAAATGCGTTTCCTCCTTCAATTGCTTTATTTTCATTCTTGTTTGTGCTTACAAAAATCCTGTAAAGGTTACCATCATCACCTGAGAGACCTTGAATAATAAGCTTAAAAATATGTCCGCCGAACTCGGGTACCATTTCTCCTTCTGAAGGATTAAATGGTCCAAACGAATACCAGCTATTGTCATATTTTGTATCATCGCCGAATGTTTTAGTTGCCAGCAAATTACCTGCTTTAAAATTACCTTTAGGATCAGTATTTTTTGAATCAGGATCAGTATAGCAACCTTTTCCTCCATAAACACTAAAGGCAGTTTTTGTATTATACGGACCCTTTGGTTCATCAAATTGTCCACTACAATCAGGATCAAATACTCTAATGTAAAAAGGTTTAATATAGTTTGTTGGAACCAGAATGAAGAAAACCTGGCAAAAATCATCATCACCCCATTTTGTATCACTTTGACCACCAAATGTAACAAGGAAAGGAATATTTTCTTCTACGGTAGGAATTGATTGCCCAAAGCCATTAATTAGTGTAAAAACTAAAAAAGTGAATATTGCAAAAGACTTAATCATGCCTCAAAATTAAGAAATATTGTCATATTTTACAATTTTCGAAAATAAAAATCATTTTTCTATT
>CAZDUU010000252.1:0-4250 GCA_964508675.1 uncultured Bacteroidales bacterium
CATTTGCCGTGCAGTTAACATCTACAGAAGGCGTTCCGGAAGTAATGTTTGCCGGATGAGTTACCGTCATAGACATGGGAGCTTTGGTACGAACCATTAAACTCGGGTCTCCAAAAATGGTCCAGGTATCGGTCATATCATAATCAGCTGATTCGTCGTTCATTTGAAACAATCCATTTACACCAATACCAGCATAAGTACGTTTAATATTATTGGTATAACTTTCTACCAGAATATCGGCCATTTCATCTTCGGCCTGCATAGGAGGTGCCCAGGATTGGTTAATAGTAGATCCGAAAATGCCGATAGCCCCAGCTGGTCCGGATGTTTGTTTTGCCCTCATCCACGATTCACAGAAACAGGTTCCTGTATTAAAATGGCCAACAACACAAGAAACAGTATAAATAAAAGGAAGCTTATTTACATTAGTCAATGCTGTTGCATTTGTTGTAGAAAAACCTGTAGTTCCCCATTGTGTATCTGATCCATGTCCACAATAAAAAATACTTCCCACACCGGGATTTACAACTGTAGAAACACTTGTAGCTGTTGGGTCACCAGAGGCATCTGAACCGCCCTGACTTCCGTCAAACAATTCGTATTTTGTTGTATAGGTAAAACCCATTAAATCGGTCTGAATGTTTCTAATATGTGTATAATCAGCTTCGCCATCGTCTCCTTGCCCATCACCCTGATCTGAACCGATACCCAATGTAGATGCCAACCAGTCGCCACTGGACAATGTTTTTTCGTAATAAATAGAGCGGTCAACCTGTGTCTGTACATCTGCTGTGGATTCTGCCGAAAAACGTCCCACAAAGAATTCCTGGTAATGGTCGCTTCCTGTAATATAGGCATATTCATTATCTTTAGCGCCAACAACAGGCCCACTGCCATCATCAAAACTTGCCGTAGAAGAAGTTACCTGTGCAAAGTCGCCTACCAGTAAAAGATAGGTTAAACCATTCGTATTGTAATAATTTGAAATGTAATTTTTAAGAGCTGTTACGGTATTGCCAATAGTGGAAACGCCAACCATGGTAGTCGGGATACCTTTCATAATTTTCCAGTTTACAAAAGGCTGCATATATGACATATAATTATCATAGCAAATAATGAGCATGTTGCCGGGTAAATCATTGAGAGGAGTATATTTTTGATTGTTTCCGTAATTTACAAACTGACGTTTATATATTTCGTTAAATTCCTGTTCAATCTTAGTCAATGCTTTGGTTCGCTGAAAAATATTCAATCCGGGGGTTGCCGTTGATTTTATTTCAACTTCTATTTCGGAGTAGATACGCAGGGTTTTGGTTACCGGGTTATATTGCACGGGTTGAATAACCAATGCCTGTGCCCTGAAATCGCGTAAAATATAGGGTTCGCGCAGATAAGCCAATTGTGTGGGATAAAAAGCATTTTGTTGGTATTCTATGCCGTAAGTATAGGCCACATCATCAGGATTTACCGTTCTGAGCAGGTTACCTTTTGAAGGTGCTACCTGTACATTGGGAATATCGACATATTTGGAACGGGTAACCGTTACTTCCATATTGTCGGCATCGGGAATAATAACTGATTTTGCATACAATGGCAAATCAGGTGCTCCTGTTTTCATAATGCGGGCAGCACGCGGGGCTTCTACTACATACGAAACACCTTGTGGAGTGCTGACTTCCCTGAGTTTATAAGCCCCCAGCGAAAACTCTACTTTGGTTGAAGTGTAATCGCTTTTGGCATTTAATGATTTAAATTCTGCCGTAGCCTCATTTGCCCCGGGAAGCAATGTCCACGACTGATTTGTTCCAAAACTCCAGAGAGTAAGAAACATGAATGAAAATAGTAACAGATTTTTCTTCATAACTGTAATTGTTTAGTTTTATATAAATGTTTCATTTTTATTTTCAAAAGAAAAAGAAGTAAAACAAAATGGCCTGAACAGGATCAACATTATCTGTTCGTCCTATCAGACTTCCTGTAGAGTCGTAAATATAATTATTGTCAATGCGGCCTTTTAAACTCCCGGAAGCATCGTATATATAATTACCGTCCATGCGTCCCAGCATACTTCCGGAAGCATCATAAACATAATTACCATCGATACGGCCTTTCATACTACCGGACTGGTCGTAAACATAATTACCGTCAAACCGTCCCAGCATACTGCCGCTTGCATCGTAAACATAGTTTCCATCAATTCGACCAACATTACTGCCGGATGCATTGTACATGTACTGCCCCGAAACCAGGGTGGAGCAAAACATACATACCATATAAATTAGAATAGTTATTTTTTTCATGTGTAATTATTTTTTAATTTTTAAATTAAGGTAACATGGAATACGCCTTTGAGATAAACAGCCTTTCTTCTTAATTAATGATAATTTCATTTTCGATTGGTGTGCATTTGTTCTCATGGCTATTTCATATTACCTTTATTTTTTTAATTATTAGTCTTTAACCTTTTTTAGTTTTATTATATATGTTTTTCCATAACTGTTATAACTTATTTCATGAACGAAATTAAATTCTTTATTAGTAATTCTTAAAATTCTAAAAACAGATGCATAGCCTTTTGTATCTCCTATTAAAGGCCTTAAGCTATAGAAACTGGTATCTTCATTAAAATGAAGTGAGAAATTAGAATTACCTAAATCTTCATTGTCGGGGTTATAATATCTTCCATAGTTCCAATAGCCACAAAGAATTTTTCCATTCTTACAAGATTTAAGTTCCGTTAAATAATTTTTCTTATAATTATCTTTTTTAAATTCTATCTCACAACCTACCAATTGGTTAAACTCTTCAGTTGAGTCTTCTCCATTAACATAAAACTTATCTACTTTCCATGTTCCGGTTATTCGATTTTTTACAGATCTTAAACTAAACTTTAGCCCGTCGGGAAACTTGTGGCAGGACGAAAAAGTAATCATTACAATAAAAAAGAAGAAGAAAAGTTTTTTTATATTCATCTGTTTTCTTTCAACCAAATAGACGTCTAAAAATACAAAATAGTTGCTGATAATGTTCCATAAAAATAAAAAAAAGAGGCCTATTAATTTTAAGCCTCTTTTTGCATCTAAAAGGGAAAGGTTTTATCAGTTAACTAACAATTTTCTCAGAAACATTTTATTATTTGCAGTAACTGCTTTTACAAAATAAACACCCTTAGGTTCTGACGATAAATCCATTTCTGTTTCTCCCGTAATATTTTCTTTCCGGTAAATACAATTGCCTGTAATGTCGAATATCTCAACCGTATAAATATCATTTATATCAGAATACCGTACAGTAAAGAGTTCTGTTGTGGGATTTGGAAATACAAAAAACGGATAATCTTTAAATAAAGAATTCTTTTCAGATAAGTTCCATAATGCCTTTGAAGAATCACAACATAGCTTGAAAAGGTTAAAGCTGAAAGTATTTGTATCTCCGGCAGAATCAACAATAGTAACTTGGCATCTGTAAAGTGAGTTACAATCAGGCAAAACCACATCAGGATTATATACATCGGCATTCGGAATAAACATTGCATTCGGTCCAAAATTCCAATGGTAAGTAAACAACGTTTTAGTAGTATCTTCGTCTATTCCGTTTAAATGTAATGTATCATGCCCTGACACACAAGGTATTGTGTCTGTCAATATTAATGTATCTTCATCTAAGGGATAAATAGAAGACTGAGAGGATGTGTCAGAAATAATATTATTGTCCCCGCAATTGGTCTTTTGAATGTAAGCATGAAAATCAGAGCCTGTAAATGCATGAAACCCTGGTTTTAAATTTACCAGTTCGCCTGCTTTATAATTGACTATCGGTTGGCTATTGGTTATGTTCTGTATAGAAAACAATGTATCAAAAGCAACATAATTCTGAGGATTTGACACCGTTCCCGTTAAAAAACGAGAATCATAGTTTTCATATAATGTGCCTCCATAAATAAGATGATAAAGATTATAAAACGCCATATAATCCAAACCATTATAATTTCCTTTATTACCACTACCACCTTGTTGCTCATTTATATCATCACGCCATCTATAACTTGAACTCCAGCCTCCATAAGTGTCATTTTGTGGATGGATACCGTCTCCATAATCATATGGTCCTTCACAAGGAGCACTATTTAGTTGGGCAAGGGCCTTACTTTGTTCGAGATAACTGGTTGATTTATTATGAAGGACTTCATACAGCAGCAGATAAAAAGTTTCATTATTATTTGTCATAGTGGCATTTTTAATACCCCAGCC
>CAZDUU010000253.1:0-4243 GCA_964508675.1 uncultured Bacteroidales bacterium
CAACAGAAATTACTCCTTCAGCCCCAATTGAAATCAAGGGCAGGGTAATTCCATCATCGCCGGAAATTACCATAAAATCTTGAGGTTTCTTTTCGATAATTTCCATTATTTGCTCAAATGATCCCGAAGCTTCCTTTATTGCAACCAGATTTTTAAAATCATTTGCCAGTTTCAATGTAGTTGATGCCAGCATATTGACACCGGTTCTGCCAGGCACGTTATATAAAATCACTGGTTTTTCTGATGCTTTTGCAACCTCGGCAAAGTGAGCATATAAGCCACCCTGGTTGGGCTTATTGTAATATGGGGTTACAGACAGAAAAGCGGTTATGTTTTTATTCTGATTAAACTCTTTTATTTCGTGGATAACTTTTGCTGTATCATTTCCGCCTATTCCGAAAACAATAGGTTTACGGTTTTTGTTTGCTTCGATAACCGTATTTAAAACCAAAATCTTTTCTTCTTTTGATAAAACCGGATTTTCTGCAGTTGTTCCCATAACAACAAGGTAATCCACACCACCTTCGATTACAAAAGAAACAAGTTTTTTTAAAGAAACAATATCAATGCTTTTATCTTTATTAAACGGCGTAACCAATGCGACACCGGTTCCTTTTAAAGCTTCCATATTAAACAGCCTTTATAATGTTTAAATAATACTTCAAATGCTCAATAAATGCTTCACTGCTAGAGTCGCCATTTTGCAAATCAATCATAAAATCATAATAGCCAGCATCTTTATTTTTTAATCCTAATTTCATTTTTGCCATCGAAAAGGCATTTACCGCTTCAATAAAATAATTTTGATTCTGATGTATATCTATCAACATATCATAATCATACCTGATAAATTCTGTCAAAGCATCATCAACTGGTAAGCCCATTATTGAAAAATCTTTTTCGGTAAATAGATTAATACCGGAATATGCTGAGGGAGGTTCTTCTGCATCATAGGGTTTAGCAAATCCCAACCCTCTGAATTTAATTTTATTCTCTAGAAGATACTTGGATAAAAAACGAGCTGTAGTATAATTATCTGTATCTGTAGCATCAAATAAAACCGCAATACATTTTGCCGTTTCCAGGTTTGAAAAAGCTTTCAGGCGTTGAATTTTTTGAGCCCGGCCCTTCAACATCTTTTTACCTGCATACGATTTTATGTATCCTTTTAATGACATTTTATATCAATTCCTTTTTAAAACAGCGTTTGCGTTTATGTTGAATATGTTCGTAACTTTTCCAGTGATTAATAGCATCATGATTTGTTTCAAAAATACCTGTTGTTTCGGAATACTTAACCCCATGTTCAATCATGGTTTTTTGAAGTTCGGTTATCAAAATAGCCGATATCCCTTTGCTTTGATATGATGGCTCAATTCCCGTGAGCATTAAATCAACCACTTTAGGGTGTTTCATTGCCTTTAGAATATGTATAAATCCAAATGGGAAAAGACGTCCTTTAGCTTTTTGAAAAGCTTCAGATAAAGAGGGTAATCCTATTATAAATGCTACCAGTTCTTTGTCTTCATTTTCAATCAGTTTCACAAATTTGGGATTTAGCAGTTTCATATATCGGTCAACAAAGTATTGAATCATTCCTTCATCAAATGAAACCACGCTAAACAAATCTGCAAAAGCAGCATTCAAAACTTTAAAAATTTTCTCTCCGTATGGAAGTAGTTCTTTTGTTTTTGAAAATGTAAGAACGGAGAGCTTATGACGTTGCTTGATCAGGTCATTCATTTTCAAAGCTTTTTCTGGTATTTCACGAACCGTTAATCGAAATTCTATCCAGTCTGTCTCTTTTACGTAACCTAATTGTTCGCAAAAATCTTTATAGTAAGGCATGTGATATTCTGAAGCAATAGAAGGCAGATGATCAAATCCTTCAACCATCATTCCCTGATGATCCAGATTATTAAAGCCCAGAGGCCCCAAGATGGTCTTCATTCCCTGTGATCTTAACCAATCCTCAGCAGTATTAAGCAATAAAGCCGCTACTTCAATGTTATTCACGCATTCAAACCGACTGAAACGGCCTATTCCCTGACCTGTCTTTTTATTATAATCAAAGTTTATAATGGCGCCTATACGGCCAACCGCTTTATTACCATCAAAAGCAATCCAAAATTTTGCTTTACAATGTTTAAATGCGGGATTGTGCTCTGGCATTAAACTTTTTACCTCATCGTTAATGATAGGCGGAACCCAGTATTTATTTCCTTTGTATATCCAAAATGGTAACTTTACGAACTTTTTTATATCTCCTTTATTATTTACCTCACTGATTCTTAAATCCATAATATATACTAATAATTAATCACAAACCTACGCAAATATTTACAAATTTCAAAAAAACTCCATTAGAAATCAATGTATTTTAAACTTATTAACAACGGAAACCTTATAAACCTATTTTAAGTCATTATAACGAAACGAAAATTTAAGTAATTTTACTCCTTAAATAAATATCAGAGTGATGGTAGATTGGCATGCATTGTATGTTCGCTCAAGGTTTGAAAAAAAAGTTTTTGCTTCTTTAACAGAGGCTGGCCTTGAAGCATACCTGCCATTACAAAAAACACTTCGCCAATGGAAAGATCGGAAAAAGTGGGTTCAGGAACCTCTATTTCGTTCATATTGTTTTGTAAAAGTAACCCCAAAGTCTTATCCCATTTCCCTAAGCATCCCAGGAGTTGTCAAGTATATTTGGTTCGACGGAAAACCGGCAGTTATCAGTGAATCTGAGATTGAAATGATTAAATCAGTTTGCGAATCAAATTACAAAGCTATGGTAATCGAAACCCCTGTTTTGCAAGGACAAACAATCAAAGTTAACAAAGGCATTTTCACGGGTTACGAAGGCGAAGTCCTTTATTTAAATGGAAAGCATAAGGTCGTATTCAGAGTTTCCAACCTTCCTGTATCATTGGTTGTTCAAATTCCGAAACATTACGTCCAAGTGCTTTAAAAATAAACTATTATGCCCTTTTTTTAGGTTACGTAAATGTAACTGAAAGGGCGGAGCTATAGATAAAAATAAATGGAAAAAAGATCAAAAATTTTTGTTGCCGGAAATCATGGTATGGTAGGAAGCTCCATTGTCAGGACACTCCAGCAAAAAGGATTTCAGCATATTATCACAGCTTCGCACAATGAGCTTGATTTAACCAACCAAAATGAAACCGAAGATTTTTTTGAAAAAATTAAACCCGAATATGTTTTTGTTGCTGCTGCAAAAGTAGGTGGCATATATGCAAACAACACATATAAAGCACAGTTCCTTTATGAGAACCTGATGATAGCAGCAAATACTATTCACTCTGCATACAAAACAGGTGTAAGCAAACTGCTGTTCCTTGGTTCATCATGCATCTATCCCAAATATGCTCCTCAACCCATGAAAGAAGAACACCTGTTAACCGGCGAACTGGAACCCACCAACGAAGGTTATGCCATTGCAAAAATTGCCGGACTTAAATTGTGCGACACATATCGATTTCAATATGGTTGCAATTTTATAAGCGTTATGCCAACAAATTTATACGGCATTAATGATAATTACCATCCTGAAAATTCGCATGTTTTACCGGCTCTCATACGTCGTTTTCACGAAGCAAAAATCAAGAATCTGCCCGAAGTTGTTGTTTGGGGAACGGGTTCACCTAAAAGAGAATTCCTCTTTGCCGACGATCTGGCTGATGCATGCGTTTTCCTGATGCAAAACTACAGTGATTATGGCTGGATAAATATTGGCAGTGGCGAAGAAATAAGTATTGCGGAATTGGCTGCAATGGTAAAAGAAGTTGTCGGTTATCAGGGGAAGCTCGTTTTCGACACCACCAAACCCGACGGCACTCCACGTAAACTCTTAGATGTTAGTAAATTACACAACTTAGGATGGAAGCATAAAACGCCTATGAAAGAAGGTTTAAAAATTACGTATCAGGACTTTTTAGACAAGGACAAGCATTAACATGAACAACATTGCAATTATACCGGCCAGAGGCGGAAGCAAAAGAATTCCGCATAAAAATATCAAGTCTTTCTTGGGTAAACCTATCATTGTATATTCCATTGAAGCTGCTATACAGTCGGGTTTATTTTCAGAAATAATGGTTTCAACTGATGATAGCGAAATTGCCGACATCGCTAAAAAATTCGGAGCAAATGTTCCTTTTTTTAGAAGTAAAAAAAACTCTGATGATTTTGCAACTATTACAGATGTTTTGGTTGAGGTGTT
>CAZDUU010000254.1:0-4235 GCA_964508675.1 uncultured Bacteroidales bacterium
AAAGTATCCGTATTTCTGCTGATCAGGTTTCAATAAAAGCAACGACCAATGAAAAAATGGGTTTCATTGGCCGTAACGAAGGTATATCTGCTTATGCTGTTGTACTTATAGAAAAGTAGCTTAAAAATTAGGTTTGTGGTAATATTCCTTGTAGAACTCATGAATATGGTTTGCCGCATCCTGAGCATCTTCTGCTAAATAAAACAGATCCAGGTCCTTATCACCAATATTATGTTCTTCTTTCTGCACAACTTCTCTAATCCAGTCAATTAATCCTTTCCAATACTCCTTGCCTGCTAATACAATCGGGAAACGGGCAATTTTATGGGTCTGAATAAGTGTAAGTGATTCAAACAATTCGTCAAAAGTACCAAAACCACCGGGAAGAACTACAAATCCCTGTGCATATTTCATAAACATCACTTTACGAACAAAGAAATACTGAAAATTAATAATCTTATCAGGATCAATATAAGGATTTGGATGTTGTTCAAATTCAAGAACAATATTTACTCCAACTGATTTTCCTCCACCCTTTTTGGCGCCTTTATTGGCAGCTTCCATAATTCCGGGACCACCACCAGTAATGATACCAAAACCTTTTTGAGTCAGATTATAAGCAATATCCTCAGCGAGCTGATAATATTTATTTTGAGGATTTGTTCTTGCTGATCCAAACATAGTTACACAAGGTCCAACCTGTGATAATTTTTCAAAACCTTGTACAAATTCTGCCATTATTTTAAATATATGCCATGAATCATGAGTTTTTATTTCATGCCAGCTTTTAGGCTCTAGGGCCCTTAAAATTTTTTCGTCACCGTGTTGCATAATAAATAAATTTTTGTCTTTTACGATATATGATTCGAAAAGTTTAATTCTTTTTCAAGAAATGAGGCTGTAAATCCTTTACCTTTTTCGACCAGTTCCTCGGGAGTTCCCTGTGATACAATAAAACCACCTTTCTCTCCCCCTTCGGGACCCATATCAATTATAAAATCTGCCTGCTTTATCACATCTAAGTTATGTTCAATGACAATAATGGTATTTCCTTTATCTACTAACCGATGTAATAACTGAAGTAATATTTTAATATCTTCAAAATGAAGGCCTGTAGTTGGCTCGTCCAGAATATAAAGTGTATTTCCTGTGTCTCTGCGGGTAAATTCAGCAGCAAGTTTTACTCTCTGGGCTTCACCACCGCTTAATGTAGTTGCTGGTTGTCCTAATGTCACATAACCAAGACCTACATCATATAAAGCCTGTAATTTATGATGTATAGCCGGAATATTTTCAAAAAATTCAAGAGATTGTTCTACTGTCATATCTAGCACATCGCTTATCGACTTCCCTTTATAACGAACTTCCAATGTTTCTCTGTTATATCTTCTTCCACCACATTCAGGACATTCGACAAAAACATCTGGTAAAAAGTTCATTTCAATCGTTTTTAAACCGGAGCCACCACAGGTTTCGCACCGACCTCCTTTGATATTAAATGAAAAACGGCCTGCCTTATACCCTTTCACTTTCGATAAAGGCATTATAGCAAATAAATTTCTTATATCATTGAATATGTTTGAATATGTTGCAATGTTTGAACGGGGTGTCCTTCCGATAGGAGACTGATCCACTTCTATTACTTTATCTACATTATCTAATCCCTCTATAGCCTCATATTGCAGGGGCTTTTTGAGACTTCTGTAGAAATACTGGGAAAGAACAGGGTATAAAGTTTCTCTGATTAATGTTGATTTTCCACTTCCCGACACACCGGTGACACATATAAATGTCCCTAAAGGAAAAGTAATATTGAGATTCTTAAGATTATGTCCTTTTGCACCTTTAACTGTCAGGTTCTTTTTATTACCTTTTCTTCTGATTAAAGGAATTTCTATCATTTTTCTGTTTGACAAATAGTCAGAGGTCAACGAACTTTGAGTCAATAATTCATTTGGAGTTCCTGAATCTACAATCCTTCCGCCATGTTTTCCGGCTCCGGGACCCAGGTCAATAACATAGTCTGCTGATTCTATAATTTGCCTGTCGTGCTCAACAACAATAATTGTGTTTCCTACGTCTCTTAATTGTTTGAGGGAATCTATCAATCTGACATTATCGCGTTGATGTAAGCCTATACTCGGCTCATCCAGGATATACAAAACATTAACTAATTGACTTCCAATCTGAGTTGCCAGGCGAATTCGCTGACTTTCTCCTCCGGAGAGACTATAAGCAGGTCTGTTAAGATGCAAATAGTTAATGCCTACATCTAAAATAAATTTTAAGCGATGCCTGATTTCTTTTAAAATCTCAAATGCAATTTTTTGCTGTTTTTGAGTTAAATCCTTCTCTACATTATTTATCCAGTCGTATAGTTTATCAAGGTTCATGGATGCCAGCTCACCAATATGTTTATCGTTTACTCTATAGTGTAATGATTCTTTTTTTAATCTGTAACCATTACAATCGGGGCATAAAGTAGTTTCCACATAATCTTCTGACCATGACTTTGCTTTTGCACTCGAAGGGTCCTGGTGCTGCTGGAGAATATATTGCACAATTCCCTCCCATTGAAAGAAATCATAAAAAAATTCATTTCTCCTTAACTTATAGTTTTCAGGAGAGCCGTAAAGAATAATTTTAATTATTTCGTCCGGTAAATCTTTTATTGGAGTTTTTAGCGAAAATTCGTGATGCTCTGCAATGGATTCAATCTGGCTAAAAATAGTTGAAACATGATACTTGCCCAAAGGCAAAATTCCACCTGAAGCTATAGACAAGTTCTTATCAGGAATCAATTTGTTTTCATCAATATGACTAACAACTCCTAATCCCGAACAAGTTGGACAAGCACCCTGAGGTGAATTAAAAGAAAAAGTATGAGGCGCAGGGTCACTATACGAAAGTCCCGTTGTAGGGCACATAAACAGCTTACTAAAATACTTCTCTTTATTTGTATCATCTTCAACCACCAAACAAGTTCCATTACCTTGTTTTAACGCCAGAGTCAACGATTGAATAAGTCTTTTTAAGTTCTTTTCGTTTACCACCAGCTGATCTATGAACAAATCTATAAAATGGACTTTATATCTGTCCAGTCTTAAGCTTGGTTTAAGTAAAGTCATTTCGCCATTTACCCTGACATAAAGAAAGCCTTTATTCCGAAGTTGTTCAAATAGCTCCTGATAATGTCCTTTACGACCTCTGATAATTGGTGAGAACAGTGAAATGGATTTTGCTGAATAAGTAGAGATTAAAAGCTCTTTAATTTGTTCTTCATTATACTTAACCATCTTTTCGCCTGTTTCATAAGAATAAGCTTCGCCAATTCGGGCATATAACAGACGTAAAAAATCATATATTTCCGTTATTGTTCCAACAGTAGAACGAGGGTTACGCGAAACAGTTTTTTGCTCAATGGCAATAACAGGGCATAATCCATCTATTTTATCTACATTTGGTCGTTGCAAATTTCCGATAAATTGCCTTGCATAAGCAGAGAAGGTCTCCATATATCGGCGTTGGCCTTCTGCATAAATAGTATCAAAAGCTAGTGATGATTTTCCGCTTCCCGAAAGGCCTGTAATGACAGTAAGTTTATTATGGGGTATTGTAGCGTCAACGTTTTTTAGGTTATGTTCTCGAGCACCTAAAATCTGAATACTTAAATCATCCATATTCTGCTAAATTGAATCCTTTACTGCTTCCGTTGAATCACTCAATGACAATATCTTGGACAGTTTATTTAAATCTCTGTATTCAGGTTTGGGCAATTGAATTAAATACTTCTTTCCATCGGTTACTGTTAATTTATATTTTCGTAACCACGGGTTAAAAATACGTAATAACTTATAGTTCAATCCTTTATCAATAGCAAATTGAGATAGATTATTAATGGTAGTATCTATTTCAAATTTTTCAGTAGGTATTATGGTATATCGGTCTCTTTTCGGGATAAAAAAGCCGTATTTGGATGGACTGGATAAAATTGTTTTAATAGCTAAAATCCGAAAAACATATCTTGCTTGTTCATCGTTGAGGTATAAATCATAGTATGAGTTAACATTCTGATTGCTTAGTGCTTTATCAAGATTTCCAGCACCTAGGTTGTATGCAGCTGCAACTAAAGTCCAGTTTTTATAGTATGAAAATAAATCTTTTAAATGTTTACAAGCGGCTTCTGTCGCTTTTTCGAGATTATATCTTTCATCAACTTCCTCGCTTATTTATAT
>CAZDUU010000255.1:0-4234 GCA_964508675.1 uncultured Bacteroidales bacterium
GTCAGGTTGCAAGCAACAAGACGAGATCGCAATGACGCCATGCTAAGCTTAAATTATTCCCCTCTATAAAGAGGGATTTTGGGTGTGTATTTTTTTCAAAAAAATCAACAAATTTGTTTGTTGTTTGGAAGAAATGATTTAATTTTGAAAGAAAATAATATCTGATTGAGTCAGACCTATACACCCAATTTAGTATGAATAAGTCTTAATTTTATCACATCTATAAACGGGTTATATGCTATTTTGAAAAATGAAAACTAAGAAGTTTGACACAAATGCTTTTTTGAAAAAAAATTCATCTCGCCATCACTATATTCCCAAATTCTTAATAGATGGTTTTAAGAATTCATCAGGACTTCTCTATATTTATGATAAGATCCAAGACAAAATACTAAAAAATCCCAGACCGCCTAAAGCAATTTTTTTTGAAGAAGACAGGAATACAATAGAATTGACTGAATCAATAGAAAGTTCAATAATTGAGGACTTTATATTTAAACTAATTGACAATGATACTTCTAAAGTTGTTAATTTATATCAAAATGAAGAATTAGATAAAATTAAATTTACACATGATGACAATTCTACATTTTTACTTTTTTTAATTACTCTTTATTGGAGAATTCCATATACTGACTATGCAGCAAACGATGTAATTGACAATGCACAATTTTCGGCAACTGGTATTGATCCTAAATTATTACAAAATAATCAAGCAATAAGAAAAGTACAAAGAGCTGGTTTATTTAGGCATCATTTAAATGAAATGATTAATTTTGGGAAGAAAGGAAAAAAATGGGTAAACATTCATCAATCTGGGAATGAAATATACGTTATTGGTGACAATCCATTATTATTTAAAAAACCCCAAAAACAATTTAGTGAATTTAATGAAATAGATTTTCTAATAGCATTAACTTCAACTAGAATCTATTCTTCGACAAACAATAAATTGGAAAATTTCAATATACATAATTCAATGTTATATAATGTTTCGATAATAAACCAGTCGATTAGATACATTGGTTGTAGTAATTTAGAGACTCTCAAAGAATCTGTCAGAATCTATACAGAACTTAAAAATAAAGGACTTTATCAACTTATAATTGAAAAAACATTTGACACAAATAAAAAATAATATATAACACAGTCAAAACATAATGACGGGGTACGTAACGACTCTATCTGTGGATTCTCCTCCTCTCGTCCTCGTTTATAACGAGGATGCAAATTTATTTACAATCGTTACACAAATAAGCTCACCAGCAAATAAATATTCAAAGCGGAAATTACAATACCTATAAAGTAAAGCACTGATTTCTGGAAGCGATTATTTTTGTATGTCCCCATCACTTTGTGCGATGAGGTCAGATATACCTGCAAGAAAATGGTAAACGGGAGCTGTATGCTTAGCAGCATTTGCGAAATGATCAACCCCTGAAAAGGATTCGAGATAAAAAGAATCACCAGGGTTGCCAACACAAACGAAACAGCTACGCCTACTTTGGAGTGGTTATCTTTTATGTCGTATGGCTCCTGGTGCATTCCGGCAAAAATAATCCCGCCTGCCATTCCCGAAGTAATGGTAGAAGAAAGACCCGAAAAAAGCAATGCTATGGCAAATATGATGGCTGCATTATTTCCCAATAGCGGACTTAGCAAATCCTTAGCCTGCTGCAATTCCGTTACCTGTGTTCCCGATTTGAAAAAGGTCGAAGCAGCCAGAATGATAATAGCCGAGTTAATGCCCCATCCCACCCACATCGAAAACATGGTATCGTAAAATTCGAACTTCAGTTGTTTTTTTATCACTTTTTCGTCTTTCAGATGCCACTGCCGGCTCTGAATCACTTCCGAATGCAGGAAAAGATTGTGCGGCATAACCACAGCACCCAGAATACTCATGATAATCACAATCGAGTTTTCAGGAAAACGAGGTACTATAGCGCTTATGCCGGCATCCGCCCAATTCACATCAACCAGTGTAAGCTCATAAATAAACGAAATGCCTATAATGGAAACAAAAGCAATAATCCAGCGCTCAATAAAACGGTACGAATTGGTCAAAAGCATAATCATGGCAAAAAGCATTACCATCACTGCACCAATTTTTATGGGAATAGCAAAAAGCATGTTCAATGCAATAGCTCCGCCCAATATCTCGGCCAATGAAGTAGAAACCGAAGCCAGCATTGCCGACGACAGCCACCAGCGTGCATAAACAGGCTTTACATATTTGGCCGTTGCTTCAGAGAGACACAAACCCGTTGCAATTCCAAGGTGCGCCACATTGTGCTGCAACACTATCAGTGCAATGGTCGATAATGTAACCACCCACAATAATGTATATCCAAAATCAGCTCCGGCAGCAAGGTTTGTCGCCCAGTTACCCGGATCGATAAATCCGACCGTTACCAACAATCCCGGACCGATATATTTAAAAATATCCAGTGCTCCGAAGATGGGGCGATAGCCTTTTTTGTCAATATTTTTCGAAAAGCGAAACATAATCTTCCTGCAACAAACTTACATAATTATCTTAAAAAAATACGAAGGAATTAATTTGAGAATGGAAAAATTTGAAGATATGAAAGCTCAAACTTGCTTTTGCTGACAAAAAAAAAACGATTCTCAAAACTGCTTTGCGGGAGGAGGTCATCGAATAGAATGAACCGTTATAATTTGTCCGTTTTTCGATTAAACTCAAAATGACAAATTATTTAAAAAAATCAGGCTGAACATAATCAAGGCTTAATGACTTTTTCGGACAATCAAAAAAATAAATTTAAAGGTTAATTTTTCCAAACAATGATTATAAAGACACCATAAACTCTTTCCGTCATTCCGTGCACAACACAGAATCTCCTCAAAACTTGTTGCAATTAACCTCAGTTTAGGTGGAGAGACCGGATCACGTCCGGTATGACGCATGTGTTTTGAGAGTTGAATATTTTTTATAAATCGTTCCTTGGTTAAAGGATTATTCATATTTGGGTTTTGTAAAAAAAACTGTTAATAAATCGTTTTTTGATGAAACAGCGACAGCCAATTTATTCTTTAACTTTACAAAAAAACTAAAACATGAAGTTAGTCATTTTCATAGCATTAATGAGCTTTTTTGCATATTCACAGGCTCAGGATACTGTTGTTACTTATCATAAAAACGGGAAAAAATCGGGCGAAGGCGTGATGAAAAACGGTGCTGAATACGGCCGCTGGAAATATTATGATGTAAACGGCAACCTGAAACAGGAAATTGATTTTGTAAACGGGATTGTTCACGGGAAGGTGATTTATTATTATGCAAACGGCGTTAAGCAAAACGAAGGCGAATTCAGATATGCCCTTCAGCGCGGAAACTTTCAGGAATGGTACACGAACGGGCAACTTAAAATAAACGGATACTACAAACTCAACGATAAGGACAGCGTTTGGACTTACTACTATTCCAACGGGAAGAAAGAAAAAGAACTCACCTGCAAAGACGGAAATTGTTTGTTGCAGCAGTTCTGGCTTCCTGACGGGAAACAAACTATAACCAATGGCAACGGCTCTTACACTGAATATTACGACAACGGCAAAATGAAAGAAAAAGGCGATTTTACAAACGGACTTGAAGATGGGAAATGGGAATCGTGGTACGATAACGGAAATCAGCAAACCGTTGGCAGTTTCGATCATGGTAAATATTCGGGAACGTGGAAAAGTTGGTACATCAACGAAAAACCAAAATCAGAACTCAACTATAGCGATGGTAAAAACGTTTCGTGGTATATGAACGGGCAGAAAGAAATGGAAGGCAAGCTAAAAGACAGCCTTAAAGAAGGAATGTGGGTATTTTATTTCGACAACGGACAAAAAAAGATGGAAGGAAAATTCAGCAAAGATCTACGCGAAGGTGTCCACACCAAATACTATCAGAACGGACAGATTGAATCTCAAATCACATTCAATGCAGGAAAGAAAAACGGAAGTGCTTTCTGGTTCAGAGAAGACGGTAAAAAAGACATGGATGGCAATTTCGAAAACGATGTGCAGCAGGGAAAATGGATATACTGGCGTACCGACGGACATAAAGGCAACGAAGGCTTTTACAAAGACGGAAAAATGGACGGAACATGGACATACTGGTACGGAAACGACAGTCTCTGGAAGATTGTAAACTATAAAGAAGGTGTTAAGCACGGAAAAACAACCGTTTTCTATGAAAACGGAAAGAAAGAACATTTGGCCA
>CAZDUU010000256.1:0-4227 GCA_964508675.1 uncultured Bacteroidales bacterium
TGATACTTGATTTATATGACATAAATAACAAACTCGTTTTGTCAGAAGAAATTCACCAATTCCCTTATAAATTAAATATTGACCCAAAAATTGAGAATGATATTTATTTTATTAGACTGAGGAATAAAAAAGGCAGTTATAGGCAAAAAATTGTGGTAGTGCGATAAATCAATCTGTATTTCTTTTTACCCAACGATAGCCTAAAGCTTTATTTTGAAAAATTTTACCGTTATCCAATAACCATTGAATTACTTTTACCATTTTGTCTTTGGGGAAAGAAGAAGAATTGATAATCTCGTCCATTGTCATTGACTGGTCTGTAATTTTTGATTTCAGTTCATCCACTATTTTATCAAACTCAAATGTTGAAATATTCAGGTCATTTCGCTGTTTGCAAACGTCGCACTTTCCACAGCGATAAGGATTTTTATCACCAAAATACATCAGCAGAAGCTGGCTGCGACATTTATTATTTGAAAAAGCGTAATTGATGACTTGCTCAATCCGATATTGTGCTCTTTTTTTCCGTACATCGTAAACGCTTTTACTTAAAATAATATCTTTGGAATCAAGGCGGGAAGTAATGTAGTTTATTACTGCTCCCTTTTTTCGTTCATTGTAATCAATAATATCATATTTATTCAACTGTCTGAGCCATTCCACCACTTTTTCTTCGGGGATATTGATTCGTTTTGCAATACTTGTTTCATCAATTCTGACATATTCTGAGAACAAGCCACTGTATGAACGAAGCAAAAATTTTATAAACGGATCGTCCTTTGGATGCTGAACCTGATAATTATATAAATCCTCACGGTTTGCTTTAAAAATAATGCGCGAAGGGTGCTCAATATCTTCCGAGAGGCTGATATATTCGTCCATATCGAGCAATTTCAGTGCATTATAAGCCTGCATAGGATTGAATTTATAAAGCTTACTAAATTCCTCCAGGCTAAAAAGATAATCAGCACCTATACCGCTACCTACAGGCACTTTCAGATAATTACCAAGTGCATGATACACATTTCTTATTGTTTCTATGGTTGGGAATGATGCTTCAAAATTCTGAACAAGCTGGTCCCTGTCAGCAGATTCTACCAGTAAAATTGCATCTGCAGGTAATTCATCGCGTCCTGCCCTGCCTGCTTCCTGAAAATAAGCTTCCAGCGAATCCGGCAAATCCATATGAAACACAAAACGCACGTCCGGTTTGTCTATTCCCATCCCAAATGCATTGGTAGAAACCATGATGCGTATTTTGTCGTTTTTCCATTCATCCTGCTTACGACTTCGCTCATCCATAGTTAAGCCAGCATGGTAGAAATCGGCAGAAATAGCATTTTTCTTTAACAACGAAGCAATTTCAACCGTTTTTCGTCTGTTGCGGGTATAAACAACGCCCGTTCCCTGATATTTTTTACATAATTGAATAAAATCAGTAATCTTTGTGTCAGTATGGTTTACAATATAAGTCAAATTTTTACGCTCAAATGACTTTTGAAATACATTTCGCTGTTTGAATTTGAGTTTATCCTGAATATCACCAACGACTTCGGGAGTTGCTGTTGCTGTAAGAGCCAGTAAAGTGACCCCTCTTAAATACTCTCTGATTTCGGCAATATTAAGATATGCAGGACGAAAATCGTAACCCCACTGAGAAATACAATGTGCTTCATCTACAGCTATCAGATTCACTTTCATAGCCGAAAGCCGTTCTTTAAACATCTGGGTCTGTAATCGCTCCGGAGAGACATACAGAAACTTCATTTCTTTGTCAAAGCATGCATTATCAAGATTTACCATCATTTCGTGGAATGACATTCCCGAAACAAGCAGTGTCGCTTTGATACCTCTTTTTTTCAGATTTTCGACCTGATCTTTCATTAAAGCAATGAGCGGAGAGATAACCAGACACAGACCGGGTTTAGCTAAAGCAGGAACCTGAAATGTAATGGATTTACCTCCTCCTGTCGGCAAAAGTCCCAAAGTATCCTTTCCCTGATAAACAGAACGAATAATATCTTCCTGCATTTCGCGAAAAGCAGAATAACCCCAGTATTGCTTTAATATTTCCTTGAAATCCATATTAAAGCAAAAGTAATTTATTTATTGGAAAAGACGATAAAACAATAAAAAATATATTTATTCTTTTTTCTTTTCAGCAATTTTTTTCATTGCAGCTTCTTGTATTGCAGCGTTTACCGGAGCATATTTTAAAAATTCCATAGAGTAATTTGCCCTGCCGCTTGTAATGTTTCTTAACTGAGATGCGTATCCGAACATTTCCATTAATGGAACCAAGCCATTCAATTTTTGTGAGCCTTTTCTATATCTTCTCATGGATTCAATAGTTCCTCTTCTTCTATTCAGATTCCCTACCACATCGCCAATATATTCATCGGGAGTATTTATTTCAATTTTCATCATGGGTTCCAACAGTATGGGATTAGCCTTCATAAAAGCTTTTTTAAAACACATGGACGCACATGTTCTGAAAGCCATATCTGATGAATCGACCGGATGAAATGAACCATCGAGCAAAACCACTTTTGTATCCACAACAGGAAAACCAGCCAATACGCCATCAGATATTGTCTTTTGAATACCTTTGTCAATAGATACAATAAATTCTTCAGGAATTCGCCCGCCTTTAATTTTATCAATAAACTCATATCCTTTACCTGCATTTGGCTCAATACGTATTATCATGTGTGCAAACTGTCCTTTGCCACCTGTTTGTTTTGAGAGTTTGTATTCCATTTCCTGTTCGAGCGTAATTGTTTCTCTGAATGCAACGGACGGTTCATCAACAATAACATCTAATTTAAACTCGTGCTTTAAGCGGTCAATAATAATTTCAAGATGCAACTCACCCATGCCGGCAATAATCGTTTCTTCTGTTTCCTCATCAAAACGAACGGTAAATGAAGGATCTTCATTTGAAAGTTTTCTTAAAGCCTCGCCTAATTTTTCCTGCTCCTTACGAACAGCAGGGCTAATTTTCAGTTCTATGACCGGAGGTGAAATATGTATATTTTCAAGTAAAATAGGCTGATTTTCGTCGCACAAAGTATCACCGGTCTTGGTTAATTTCATGCCTATTAATGCCACAATGTCTCCCGGTCCGGCTTCGCTTATATCAATTCTGTCTTTTGCATGTATTCTTAAAATTCTGCCTACCCTTTCTGATTTCAGTTTTGTTGAATTAAAAACAGCCATTCCGCTTTTTAGTTGTCCTGAGTATATCCTGATAAATGTTTGTTGACCAACATAAGGGTCGTTAATTATTTTAAATGCCAAAGCAGCAAACGGTTCTTTTGTAACCGGACTTCTGCGGATAGATTTTTCACTATCTTCCAGATCATTACCAACAATAGCTCCTACATCAACCGGAGAGGGCAAATAATCGACAACAGCGTCAAGTAGCTGCTGAACACCTTTATTTTTATATGCGGCACCACAAAATACAGGCGTTATTAAAAGTTTTAATGATGCTTCCCTGCCTGCTTTTTTTAATAAGTCAGATGGAACGTCTTCACCGTTTATGTATAATTCCATTACTTCATCATTAAAATCTGCTAAAGCTTCCACTAATTCATGACGCATATTTTTGCTAGTTTCAACCAGGTCAACCGGAATTCCGGACTCTGAATAACCATCCTCTGAAAACAAATAAGCTTTTTGCTCAATAACGTCAATTATTCCATTAAAATTTTCTTCTTCACCGATTGGAATATGAAAAGCATGAGCATTGGCATCGAGGTAATTATTCATCATATTTATGACTTCAAAAAAATCGGCACCATTTCTATCCATTTTATTAACGAAAGCAATACGTGGAACTTTGTAGCGATCGGCCTGGTTCCATACGGTTTCAGTTTGCGGTTCCACGCCTGAAATGGCACAAAAAACAGCAACCATTCCATCAATAACTCGCAATGACCGTTCTACTTCAACGGTAAAATCAATATGCCCCGGTGTATCTATAATGTTAATATGATAATCTTTCCAATTACAGGAAATAGCAGCAGAAGCGATGGTGATACCGCGTTCTTGTTCCTGTTTCATAAAGTCCATGGTTGCCTGACCATCATGAACCTCACCCGTCTTGCGTGTAACTCCGGTGTAAAATAGTATTCTCTCTGTCACAGTTGTCTTTCCGGCATCAATATGGGCTGCTATGCCTATATTTCTCAAATTTTTCAATGTCATTGTCAATATTTTTAT
>CAZDUU010000257.1:0-4204 GCA_964508675.1 uncultured Bacteroidales bacterium
ATGCTTCCGGTTTTTCCTACCTTATCGCGAAGCTCTACTACAAGTCTTTCGGCTGTTTTCTGGCCTATGCCTTTAATATTTTTCAGTGAGCTGATATTGGCACTTCTGATATTTTCCTGTATTTCGTCAGAAGTAGCAGCAGAGAGCATAGTTCGTGCCGTATTTGCTCCAATCCCGCTTACTGAGATAAGTAAACGGAATAGCTCACGCTCTTTTTTATCAGAAAAACCGAATAACAGATGTGCATCCTCACGTATTATCTGGTGAAGATAAATCGTTGCGGTTTCGTTTACTTTTGTTTGAATATGGGAATAAGTCTGAAGCGAGATTTCTATTTTATATGCAATATGTTGACAATCAACAACTACAAAAGTGGGGGTTATCTCAACAATGGTTCCCTTAATATATTCGTACATATTTATTCGTTGGTTGATTCACGTTTTTGGCTAACAACTGGATCTTTTGATATTTCTTCAAATTCCTGACGCTTTTTCCATATGTCAACGGCTGCATATAATGCATAACGAAACGAAGAAGGATTTGCAAGGTTTTTATCGGCAATATCGAAAGCTGTTCCATGGTCGGGAGAAGTACGAATAACAGGAAGTCCTGCAGTATAATTGACTCCGTCGTCAAAAGCAAGAAGTTTGAAAGGTCCTAATCCCTGATCATGATACATTGAAAGGACAGCATCAAATTTTTTATAATCAAGTGATGCAAAAAAGCCATCTGCAGGATACGGTCCCATAGCCATTATTTTTTCTTCACGGGCCTGTTTAATGGCAGGAATAATCTCATTTAGTTCTTCATTTCCTATAACCCCGTTATCACCGGCATGTGGGTTAAGTCCTAACACAGCTATTTTGGGACGGTTTACGCCAAAGTCTTTCAGTAAAGAATTGCTGATAATTCTTAACTTGTTGAGTATATAGTCCTTTTTGATATACTTGACAACTTCATTTACTGGAACATGGCCTGTAAGTGTTGCCACCTTTAATTTTTCGCTGATGAGAAACATCAGCACCTCGCCATTCCCGAATTTACTTTGAAAATACTCAGTATGTCCGGGAAATTTAAATTGTTCAGATTGAATGGCCTGCTTGTGAATAGGTGCTGTAACGATAGCATCAATAAGCCCTTTCCTTAAATCTTCGGTTGCTTTTTCCAATGAAATCAAAGCGGCTTTTCCACTCATAGGAGTAGCAGTACCGGGTTCTGCTTTAAAATCATCGTTTAAGACATTGATTAAATTGGCTCTTTTGGGATTTGCTTCTACCGGGTATTTTATTAGGTTAAAATTAAAATTTTCTAAACCGATGTTTTTACGATAATATGCAGCAATTTTTGATGAACCATAGACTACCGGTGTGCAAAGATCGTAAATTCCATAATCGGCTAAGGTTTTGAGAATTATTTCGTATCCAATGCCATTAATATCGCCATGTGTAATGCCGACTTTTATTTTATTGCTCATAATGATTACATTAAAGTTATATTTCCACTTTCAGAATGCGTTGTAAAGGTTGCCATGGGCAAGTCGCCGGATGAAATAAAAATTTCTTTAAATCTCTTATCGTAAATACTGAATGTGGTGCCTTCGGCTTTCGTTTGTTTGTCTTTAATTTCAAATGTCCAGGTGCTGTCACTTCCGAATTCTACTTTGAATTCTTTGTCGGAATATCGAATGACTGCTTTTTGCTGGTTTTCTTTTACGCTGCCATCAGCCAGGGTTACATACGATTTGCTGCTGTTGATAGTTGTATATTTTGCTGAATCTGCCTGTTGGTTATCGCCGGCAGTATCTTTATTTCCACCACTGCATGCTATCAGCAAAGCACTTACAATGAATAATGTCCATTTCATAACTGTTTATTTTAAGGTTTTAAATTGTTCGAATTGTGTTTCCAAAACAGATAATTTGGTCTCTGCATCCTGTTTTTTGGCTTTCTCCATTTCTACCACTTTTGCAGGAGCTTTTGAAACGAAACTTTCGTTTTCAAGTTTCTTATTTACTGAAACCAGGAATCCCCGGTAATATTCCATTTCTTTTTCAATTTTTTCAATTTCTTCTTCTGTATTAAGAAAATTATTCAGTGGAACGAAATATTCGGTTGTTCCCACCAAGAATGCAGTTGCCGCAATTGTGGGCTTTCCAAAAGCAATTTGCTCGAGATTAGCCATTTTTTCAATTACCGGCAGATAGTTTTTAAGGTGAAAATCCTGGCTATTAATAAGAAGTGTGAGCTGTTCTTTTTGCGGAATATTTTTCTCGGTCCTGATATTTCTGATTTGGGTAATGATTTGTTTTATCTCTTCAAAGGCCTGAAGTGTTTTCTGGTCTGATGACTCAGCCTTTGGATATGCTGCATACATAATACTTTCGCCGTCATTGGGCGAAGAGATGTGTTGCCACAATTCTTCGGTAATGAATGGCATAAAGGGATGTAAAAGTTTGAGCAGCGTATCAAAGAAACCCAAAGTTGCCTGATAGGTTTGTTTGTCAATAGGCTGGCCAAAAGGTGGCTTTATGATTTCGAGATACCATGAAGAAAATTCGTCCCAGAAAGCTTTATAAATTTCCATCAATGCTTCTGAAATACGGTATTTGTTGAAATCATCTTCGTTTTGAATGATGGTATTGTTGATACTGTTTTGGTACCAGTCAACAGCTTTTTTTGCATACTCGGGTTGAGCGGCATTTTCGTCCACCTGCCATTGCTGAATGAGGCGGAATGCGTTCCAGATTTTATTGGCGAAGTTGCGTCCCTGTTCGGTCAGTCCTTCATCAAACGGCAAGTCGTTTCCGGCCGGCGAACACAAAAGCATCCCTACTCTTACTCCGTCAGCGCCGTATTTCTTCATCAACTCAATAGGATCAGGTGAGTTTCCCAGCGATTTAGACATTTTACGTCCCAGTTTGTCGCGTACAATTCCCGTCAGATAAACATTATTGAAAGGCTTTTCCTGGCGGTATTCATATCCTGCAATAATCATACGGGCAACCCAGAAAAATAGAATTTCCGGTGCAGTGATTAAATCGTTGGTCGGATAGTAATATTTAATATCTTCATTTTCGGGGTAACGGATACCATCAAAAACGGAGATAGGCCATAACCATGATGAAAACCATGTATCGAGAACATCACTGTCTTGTTGGAGTTGGTTTTTAGATATGCCCGGATGTTTTTTCTGCGCTAATTCAAAAGCCTGTTCTTCGGTTTCGGCAACTACAAAATCATTGGGGTTTTGATTGATATACCAGGCTGGAATACGGTGTCCCCACCACAACTGGCGGCTGATGCACCAGTCTTTAACATTTTCCATCCAGTGGCGATAAGTGTTCTTGAATTTTGGAGGAATGAGCTGGATATTATCGTTCATTACATTTTCTAACGCCGGTTCAGAAAGTTTTTTCATTTTCAGGAACCATTGAGTTGAAATGCGGGGTTCAATAACCACATTAGTGCGTTCGCTGTAACCTACTTTATTCAGGTAAGCTTCGATTTTTATGAGCAAACTTTCTTTTTCCAATTCTTTAGCAACTAGTTTGCGGGCTTCAAAACGATCAACCCCAACAAAGAGTTGTGCTTTTTCATTTAATGTTCCGTCTTCGTTGAATGTATCAATAACTTCGAGGTTGAATTTTATTCCAAGCTCATAATCATTGGGGTCGTGAGCAGGTGTTACTTTTAATGCGCCGGTTCCGAAATCCATTTCAACATATTCGTCGGCAATGATAGAAACAATACGGTTTACCAGTGGAACTCTCACCTTCATTCCGTGATATTTTTTGTAACGTTCATCGTTTGGATTAACGCACAAAGCTGTATCACCCAAAATGGTTTCAGGGCGTGTTGTAGCAACGGGAATAAATTCGTTTGTTCCCTCTACAAAATATTTTACATAGTACAGATTTGAATTTTCTTCTTTGTAAATGACTTCTTCGTCTGATAATGCTGTTTTTGCCTGCGGATCCCAATTGACAATGCGAATGCCCCTGTAGATAAGTCCTTTGTTGTATAAATCAACAAAAACTTTGATTACACTGTCGCTGAGTGCTTCGTCCATGGTGAAGCAGGTGCGATCCCAGTCGCAGGAAGCTCCAAGCTTTTTTAACTGTTCGAGAATTATTCCGCCATGTTTTTCTTTCCATTCCCAGGCATGCATTAAAAATTCATCGCGTGTAAGGTTATTCTTATCAATG
>CAZDUU010000258.1:0-4189 GCA_964508675.1 uncultured Bacteroidales bacterium
AACCTCTTTCCGATGATCTTTCTCTTATTGTCAGGTTCGGAAACATTCGCCAGGTTGCCAAGAAATTCGTCGGAAGCATCAACGCCTATCACATTCAAATCAAGATTTTTGTAGGTTTCGAGCACCTGGGCATATTCATTCTTACGCAATAAGCCATTATTAACAAATATACACGTCAGTTGTTTTCCAATCGCTTTGTTTAAGAGCAAGGCAGCTACCGAAGAATCCACACCACCGGATATAGCAAGTATAACTTTGTCTTCTTTTACTGTTTCGCGAATTTCGGCAATAGTGGTCTCGATATAAGCTGCAGGAGTCCAGTTTGCAGAACAGCCACAAATATCAATCACAAAATTTTTGAGCAATTCCTTACCCTGAGCACTGTGGTAAACTTCGGGATGGAACTGGATAGCAAAAGCTTTTCTGCTTAAATCGGCAAAAGCAGCCACCGGAATATCTTTGGTTTTAGCAATGACTTCAAATCCTTGCGGAATAGTGATAACGCTGTCGGCATGTGACATCCAAACCTGCGAACCTTCGTCAATACCCTTGAAAAGCGGATTTTGTTTATTCAGACCGATAATATGTGCACGGCCATATTCCCTGTGAGCCGAAGCATTTACGCTCCCACCATAAAACTGCGCCATATACTGTGCACCATAACACACGCCCAACATAGGAACTTTACCGATAAATGCATCAACTGGAATTTCGGGATGATTGGCTTCCCTCACCGAAAAAGGACTTCCTGAAAAAATGATCCCTTTTATACCTGGTTCTAATTCTACTTTTTTACTGAAAGGAACAATTTCGCAATAAACATTTAATTCTCTTACTTTGCGTGCTATAAGCTGTGTATATTGCGAGCCCGAATCGAAAATAATGACTTTCTCGTTGTGCATTTTTTCTGCAAACCTACATAAATATTTTTAATCACAAAAGCATAAAAGTCAAAACATGTTGACATTTTTTTCAAAAAATAAATCGTTTTAGATTTGAATTAAAAATTTTTATACTTTTGCATCGTCAAACTTTCCAAAGGTGAGTTTGAATTATTAAGAATGAGGGGAGAGATCAGGCTCTGCGAACCTCTGGCAACCTCGCTACACTTAGTAGAAAAGGTGCCAAAACCTGCCGAAATAAACGGAATAATAATTTAAATGAAAGTTATGTACAGAAATCCAACTTCAGAAAAAAAAATTCAAAAAAGAGATTCCATTTCAACTTTATGGTGCATGCTATAGCCGGATAGCGCGCATGATGCGTGTCATTCCGGCGTTATGTCATTCAACAGTTCACAAAGTATTATTCATAAAAAAATTGAAATGGAAACAAATAAATTACATTTTGAAACCTTACAAATACATGCGGGACAGCATGTGGACAAAGAGACATTATCGAGAGCACTCCCCATTTATCAAACCACTTCATATAATTTCAGAGATGCCGGACACGCAGCAGGATTGTTTGCTTTGGAAGAAGAAGGCTTTATCTACAGCCGTTTATCCAATCCTACCACACAGGTTCTTGAGCAAAGACTGGCTGCTTTGGAAGGAGGAGTTGGTGCATTAGCAACATCATCAGGACATTCGGCACAATTTATTGCTCTTACCGCTATTCTACAGGCCGGTGATAATTTTATATCATCACCATTTCTCTATGGCGGGACGTATAATCAGTTCAATGTTTCGTTCAAACGCCTCGGAATTGAAGTGCGTTTTGCAGCCTCACTTGAAAGTACAGATTTTAAAAAACGTATAGACTCAAAAACCAAGGCCATCTACGTTGAGACCATCGGAAACCCATCGTTTGCAATCCCCGATTTTAAAAGACTGGCAGCACTTTCGAATCAATATAAAATCCCGCTCATCGTTGACAACACATTCGGGGCCGGGGGATATTTCTGCAAACCCATAGAACTGGGAGCTAATATTGTGGTCGCTTCGGCCACCAAATGGATCGGAGGACACGGAACCAGCATGGGAGGAATTATCGTTGACGGAGGCAATTTTGACTGGTCAAACGGAAAGTTCCCGCTCATCAGCGAACCTAACGAAAGCTATCATGGGCTGAATCTGATAGAAAAATTCGGCAAAGCAGCTTTTATTGCTAAAGCACGTCTTGAAAACATGAGAGATTTTGGTCCCTGCATCAGCCCATTCAATGCTTTTCAGCTTTTGATCGGCATTGAAACGCTGTCACTTCGGGCTAAGCAACATGCCCAAAATGCATTGGCTGTTGCCGAATATCTAAATGCTCATTCTGAATTCAAAAATGTGCTTTATCCCGGTTTGAATAATAATCCATATCACACACTTGCACAAAAGTATTTAAAGAACGGATTTGGTGGTGTGCTTTCACTTGAATTGAACGACAGCAAAGAAAGAGCAATTCGCTTTATCGAATCGCTTCAATTAATCAGCCACTTAGCTAATGTCGGTGATGTCCGGACACTTATCATTATTCCATCAGCAACTACACACCAGCAATTAAGCGAAGAAGAGCAGCGTAAAGCAGGGATAAGCCCGACACTCATTCGTTTGTCTGTGGGCATTGAGCATGTAGATGATATTATTAACGATATTGAACAAGCCTTAATTAAATCAAAGTAGTATGGAAACAAACTCATATGTCTCAATAAAAGAAGTTGGTTTAATCGCCGCAATTTGTTTCTTTTTCGACACAGCTCAAAATGACAAATTGCTGGTTTATAATAGCCAGGCTGAGCTTTGTCGAAGTCCTATTATAAATATAAAGAAAAACAAACGCTGTTATTAATTAAAAATCAATACCTAATGAAAACGTATAATCACAAAGATATTTTCAAAACAGAACTGGGATTTGAATTGCCGGAACTACAAATTGCTTATCACACATCAGGAAAGCTGAATGAAAATGAAGACAATGTCATCTGGATATGTCACGCACTTACGGCAAACAGCAATCCCGAAGAATGGTGGCCTGAAATGGTTGGTCAGGGAAGATGTTTTGATACAAACAAATATTGTATTGTTTGTGCCAATATTTTAGGCTCGTGCTATGGGACCACAGGGCCATTGTCGGTCAATCCGAAAACACAGGAGCCCTATTATCTCGATTTTCCACAAATTACCGTCAGGGATATGGTGCAGGCTCATGAACTACTTAGGATACACCTTGGAATAAAAAAAATAAAAATGGTAATCGGAGGAAGTATCGGTGGTTTTCAATCGCTGGAATGGGCTGTTTTGAATCCGGGAATTTTTGAAAATCAGATTCTAATTGCCTGTAGTGCAAAATCAAGTCCCTGGGTTATTGCATTTAATGAATCGCAACGCCTGGCTTTAAAAGCAGATGCTTCGTTTGGTTTAAAACACGAAAAAGCAGGAGAAGCAGGATTAAAAGCAGCGCGGAGTATCGCTCTCATCAGCTACCGAAATAGTTTTGCATACAATACAACACAGGCTGAAGACAACGAAAATGTAACCAACCATTTTAAGGCAAGTTCTTATCAGGATTACCAGGGAGAGAAACTTATCAGGCGTTTTAATGCTTATAGTTACTATTACCTTTCTAAATCGGTAGATTCGCATAATATTGCCCGAAACAGGGGAACGCTCGAAGAAGTACTTCAATCCGTCAAAGTAAAAACAACGGTAATTGGAATCACGAGCGATCAGCTTTTCCCTATTCATGAGCAAAAGTTTATGGCAGAACATATTCCGGGCGCTAAATTTTATGAGATTGACTCTCCTTATGGGCACGATGGCTTTTTAATTGAGTATCAACAATTAACAAAAATAATTAATCAAATTTAAAAATCAAAAAAATGAACAATAAAAAAATAAATATCGGATTATTTGGTTTCGGCGTGGTTGGCAGTGGACTTGCCTACGTACTGGAACAGGGAAAGACAGTTGACGCAGAAATCACAAAGGTGTGCGTTAAAGACCCATCAAAAAAACGCGAATTTCCCAAAGACAAAATCACAACAAATGCAGAGGAAATATTGCATGATAAGAGCATTGACCTTATTGTGGAACTTATTGATGATGCCGATGCCGCTTATCAGATTGTAAAACAGGCGCTCATCAACAAGAAAAGCGTGGTTTCGGGCAACAAGAGAATGTTAGCACATCATTTAGATGAGCTTATCCAGTTGCAACAGGAAAATAAAGTTGCACTTCTTTACGAAGCATCAGCATGTGGC
>CAZDUU010000259.1:0-4177 GCA_964508675.1 uncultured Bacteroidales bacterium
AACGATGATAGACCAATTTAATGATTAAATAAACACACAACCCAATGCCTATGAAAGTTGTCATGATCGGATGGGAATTTCCGCCCCATATCACAGGAGGATTAGGAACTGCCTGTTATGGACTTGTGAAAGGACTGGCCAAACAAAATGTTAATGTTATTTTTGTTGTCCCCAGATTATTTGGTGGTGAAGATAACCGCAACGCATACTTACTCAGTGCAAGTGATGTTGAAATAAATGAACGTAATTTCAATTACGATGAATATTGGAAAAATGTAAAATACTATGAAATTGGCAGTAGTTTAATTCCTTATGTGGGACCCGAAGATTTTTTACGACTTATTGGAGAAGATACTACTGTTTCAACCCATTTTGATGAAAAAGTTTTTAGAGCCAAATACCAGTTTTCCGGTAAATACGGAGAAAATCTTTACTCGGAAGTTAGCCGCTATGCATTAATAGCTTCCGTTTTGGCTAAAGAACACAGCCATGATGTGATACATGCTCATGACTGGTTAACTTATTCTGCCGGTATGGCAGCTAAGAAAGTTTCAGGAAAACCTTTAGTCGTTCATGTACATGCAACTGAATTTGACCGGAGCGGAGAGAACATCAATCAATATGTTTATGACATCGAACGTAAAGGAATGGAAGCTGCCGACAGAGTTATCACTGTAAGTAATCTGACCCGAAGCTATGTCATTGAAAAATACGGCATTCCGGCTGAGAAAGTTTTTACTGTACACAACGCTGTAGAACCGGTAAATATCGATTCAATTGAACAAAATAAAGGATTTCCTGAAAAGCTGGTAACTTTTTTAGGCAGAATTACTTTCCAGAAAGGACCTGATTATTTTGTTGAAGCAGCTCACAAAGTTTATAAAAAAGATCCCAACATTCGCTTTGTAATGGCAGGAAGCGGCGATATGCTATACCGTATGGTTCGTCGCGTTGCGCATTACGAAATGGGACATAAGTTCCAGTTTGCCGGATTCCTGAAAGGAGAAGAAGTTTATCGCCTTTTCAGCATCAGTGATGTTTATGTGATGCCTTCCGTCAGTGAACCTTTTGGTATTTCACCACTTGAGGCTATGAGGTCAAATGTTCCGGTTATTATTTCCAAACAAAGCGGGGTTTCAGAAGTACTCCGTTATGCCTTTAAAGTTGACTTCTGGGACGTAGATGCATTGGCAGATGCTATTTACGGATTAACCCACTATGACGGACTTTCGAACATGTTCCGCAAATACGGAAGGGAAGAAGTTGATAGCTTAAAGTGGGATAACAGTGCCAAAAACATTGTAGATATTTATAAAACGATTATTCACTCATAAACCATAAAAAAATGAAAGCTATTTGTTTTTATTTCCAAGTACACCAACCATTCCGTTTACGCCGTTATCGTTTCTTTGAAATCGGTAATAATCACTATTATTTCGACGATTTTGCAAATCAGAGTATAATGCGAAAAGTAGCTGAAAAATGCTATTTGCCTACCAATCAACTGATGTATGAACTGATTCAGGAATACGGGAATCGTTTTAAAATCTCATATTCCATAAGTGGAACAGCTTTAGATCAGTTTGAAAAATATGCACCGGATGTACTTGAAAGTTTTAAGCGACTTGTTGACACAGGTTGTGTAGAGATACTGGGAGAAACATTTTCTCACAGTCTTTCAGCTTTGCGCGATAAAGACGAGTTTTTTAATCAGGTGCAATTGCATTCTCAAAAGGTCGAACAACTTTTCGGTGTCAAACCCAAAGCATTCAGAAATACAGAGCTCATCTACAGCGACCAGATTGGCCAGATGGTTTATGACTTAGGTTTTAAAGGGATGTTAACTGAAGGAGCAAAGCATATTTTAGGATGGAAATCTCCGAATTTCCTTTATTGCAATGCACTCGAACCAAGGTTAAAGCTTTTACTAAAAAACTACCAGTTAAGCGACGATATTGCTTTCCGCTTTTCCAATCGCGGATGGGGTGAATGGCCGCTTACAACAGAAAAATATGTAAACTGGCTTAATTCGATCGATAGCCGTCAGGAAATTGTAAACCTGTTTATGGATTACGAAACATTTGGTGAACATCAATGGGCTGAAACGGGAATATTTGAGTTTATGCGTCATTTGCCCAAAGCTGTTTTCGGACAATCAAACTACCAGTTTTTAACTCCAAGTGAAGCAATAGATATACTGGATCCAGTAGCTCCGATACATGTTCCCTATCCGATTTCATGGGCTGATGAAGAACGCGATTTAACGGCATGGCTGGGAAATGAACTTCAGGACGATGCATTCAGTTCGCTCTATAAACTTTTACCAAAAGTAAGACAATCTAATGACAATCAGCTTTTAAAAGACTGGCTTTACCTTCAGACCAGCGACCATTTTTACTATATGTGTACCAAATGGTTCAGCGACGGTGATGTACACAAATACTTCAATCACTACGACACGCCATATGAAGCTTATATTAACTATATGAATGTGTTGAGCGATTTTGAATTGAGATTAAATCAGGTTATTGGCTCCGAAAGCAGTTACATTAAGATATTAGAGCCGCCTAAAACTAAATTTAAACCTTCCATTATTGTTCAACCCGGCTCAGAACTATATTATCCGGAAGAATTTAAGGTAGAAAAGCCCAAAAGAAAAACAGCGGCCAAAAAGAAAACAGCTGCAAAAACGACTAAGACTGCAAAAAAAGCAACTGTAAAGAAAAAAACAACTAAAAAGAAATAAAGGATTAAATATTCCATTTTGTGCTTAAATCAATAATAAGCAAATTGAAAAAAAATTTATTGCTTACTTTTTTGTGGGTATTGATTTTTATATTTTCCTTTTTTATTGCTTTTAATTTTAGTTCAGATTTCCAGCACGAAGAAAATGCCTCGAAGATAAAGTCTGTACTTACAGATAAAATTGACAAAGCACAATCCATAATGGATAATGAGTTTGGCATTTTCAAATCAAACGGTTTAAGCGGATTACATGAAAAACAAAACGAAGATTTTTTAGAGAACGAAAGTCAAAAAAATATCTACTTCGCTTGCTATAAAGGCGACAGTGCTGTTTTCTGGTCAAAAGGAGATTTTATTCCTTTGGTACTTCCTCAAAAATCGTCATCAAATATTCTTTTTATAAATAGTACCTGGTCATATGTGCTGGAAAAAAGCTACGAAGACTATACTCTTGTAACCTTTATCCCTATAAAAAAAGAATATCCGCTGGCAAATAATTATATTCAAAGTTACTTTTACCCTGATTTTGAGGTCAATTATGATTATGTGCTTTCGTTGCTTCCACAAACTTCTGCATATTATGTAACAGATTCAAGCCAGCAATTTATTTTTTCTTTAAGTCCTTTAACTCCCATATATTCTTCTTTTCTGACCTGGGTGCTGCTGATTTCCTTATTTCTTATCTTCTCTTTTCTTCATTATCTTTTAATTAACTCACACTCAAAACGATATTTTCTTTTTGCGTTTCTGGGTGTACTTTTAATCAGAATCAGCATGATTGTGTTCGGGAAGCCGGATCTTATCTATGATTTATCCATTTTTAAGGCAGATATTTATGCATCAACCGGTATTTTTACAACTCTTGGTGATTCGTTTTTCAATTCATGGTTGTTACTGATTTTTGCGGAATGGATACTTTTAAAATTGAAAAGAAAAATTCTTCATAATAAATTATTTTTTGCACTACTCTCCATGCTTTCAACTTTATCTTTAATTGTACTTGCCTTTATTTCAAATAAATTAGTATTTCAATCATCAATCAGTTTCGAGATATTTAATATTTCAACTTTAATTCAACCGACCATACTTGCATTCTTTATAATTGGAACATGGACGTGGATTTCAGCCCGCTTTCTATTTTTCACCATTCTGTTTTTAATTAAAAATAAAAAAATCAGATGGTTATGGTTTCTTCTTATATCGGAAATAATACTTTTTACTTTTTTCTTATTTGTCAACAATTACGAACACTTTTCGTGGTTTATCTTTCTTATTTTTTGTACTTTACTATATTTTTTACCTAATAAACCCATTTTCAAAATCCCTGCAATTGTCATTTCAGCGGCAATCTTTTCAAGTTTTATCATTCTCTATATTTATCATTTAAATGATGAAAAAAAAGAAAGTGTTCGTCAGGTTGTTGCTTTCTCGC
>CAZDUU010000260.1:0-4148 GCA_964508675.1 uncultured Bacteroidales bacterium
CATATTTCAAATACGTTGGTTCTACCATTAAAGGCGAAGAAGGAAAGCAATATTGGTTAAAAGTAATTGTTGACGGAAAGACTTACACTGCCCAAACAACTATTCCTCGTTCCAATCCGTTTGACAGCATAAAATTCAAGCCGGATATAAACCAGGATACGTTGGGTTATATCTGGATTTATCTGAAAGATCCAGATACGCTGGGCAATTACTACAGAGGATTTACCAAAGTCCTTGGCAAAGACAGTGTTTTTCTTCACCCCTACCCTTCGGTTACTGATGACCGGTTCTTTAACGGAAAAACTGTTGAATATCAACTTTATCGTGGACGAAACCCTTTAGATGACAACAATTTCGATGATCAGGGAAATGATTCTTCAGGAGTCTCGCGTTTCTACTTTAGAACAGGAGAAACAGTCGTTGTGAAAGTGGCACAGATTGATGCCCCACATTATGATTTCTGGTATTCCATGGAGCAACAGTTTATGACAGACGGAAATCCGTTTGCGACACCCATGTCTCTGAGGACAAATATTAAAGGTGGGGCGATTGGTATCTGGGGCGGCTATGGAGTTTATATTGATACGTTAAAAATTCCAAAACATGTAAAAAGGTAAATATTTTCATATACCTTTGCATGAGTTTATTTAGAATAATTTTAAATTTATAGATATGAGTTTTTTTTCAACATTTAATGCGAACGAGAAAAACGGAGCAGAGAATAACAAGGAATTGCCCGTTGAAAAAGTAAAATGTCTGATTATCGGAAGTGGCCCTGCCGGGCTTACCGCTGCTATTTACGCAGCCAGAGCTAATTTAAGTCCTGTTCTTTATGAAGGTTTACAACCTGGAGGCCAGTTAACTACAACTACTGAAGTCGAAAATTTTCCCGGCTACCCCGAAGGTGTTACAGGTCCCGTTTTAATGGAAGACATTAAGAAACAGGCCATGCGCTTTGGTACCGATGTCCGCTTCGGAATGGCCACAAAAGTAGATTTTACAGGTCATGTTCATAAAGTGTGGATTGACGACGAAAGGATTATCGAAGCTGAATCGGTTATCATTTCAACCGGAGCCACTGCCAAATATCTTGGCTTACCCAGTGAAGATAAGTACAAAGGACAGGGTGTATCTGCCTGTGCAACCTGCGATGGATTCCTTTACAGAGGACAAGACGTTGCGGTTGTGGGTGGTGGTGATACAGCCTGTGAAGAAGCTACTTACCTTGCCGGTATTTGTAAAAAAGTATATTTAATTGTAAGAAAAGACTATTTGCGCGCTTCCAAAGCCATGCAAAATAAGGTTCAGACAACAGCTAATGTTGAAGTTCTTTTCGAACACCAGACCAAAGAAATAGTCGGAGATGAAAGCGGCGTTAATGGTGCAATTTTGGTTGATTCCAAAGGGAATGAGAAAAGAATTGACATTACCGGTTTCTTTGTTGCTATAGGGCATCATCCCAATTCTGAGATTTTTAAACCCTATATCGAAACCGACGAAGTGGGCTACATTAAAACAAAACCCGGCACTACTCAGACCAATATTCCCGGAGTATTTGCCTGTGGCGACGTTCAGGACACACACTACAGACAAGCCATCACAGCAGCCGGTACAGGCTGTATGGCGGCCATTGAAGCCGAACGATATCTTTCAAATAAAGAATAAGCATAAAAAATAAAACCCTGAATTTTCAGGGTTTTATTTTTTTATCCTTTATTATACAATAAACGTCGGGCTGATAGATTTGTAATTATAAACTTTATCAATTACATCGGCAAATAAATCGGCTAAAGTCAAAACTTTAATTTTGGGGCTTTGTTGTTTTAAAGGAATAGAGTCTGTTACAATTAATTCTGTTATGCATGAATTGTTTATTCGTTCATATGCCTGTCCTGAAAGTACCGGGTGCGTAGCTACAACGCGTACTGATTTTGCTCCTTTATTCATCATCATTTCAGAAGCGATGGTTATGGTGCCGGCTGTGTCAACCATATCGTCCAGAATAATCACATTTTTATCCTTTACATCACCAATCATCGAAATATGATCGACCTGATTGGCCTGTTTGCGAAGTTTGTAGCATATAACCATTTCACATCCCAAAAATCTTGAATAAGCATTTGCACGTTTGGAACCACCCATATCAGGAGCTGCAACCACCAGATTATCAAGATTCAGCGATTTTATGTAAGGAACAAAAATAGCGGAACCGTAAACATGATCAACCGGAATATTAAAGAACCCTTGTATCTGGTCGGCATGTAAATCCATAGTCATTAAACGATCAATACCCGAAGTCATCAGTAAATCAGCAACCAGCTTGGCTCCGATTGAAACACGCGGTTTGTCTTTTCTATCCTGACGTGCCCATCCAAAGTATGGAATAACAGCTATAACTTTATATGCTGAAGTACGTTTGGCTGCGTCTGCCATCAGCAATAATTCCATCAGATTTTCTACCGGCGGGAAAGTGCTTTGAATAAGAAAAACACTACATCCACGTACAGTTTCTTCGAATGAAGGTTGAAATTCACCGTCGCTGAAAACAGTGACTGCCGATTTGCCAAGTTCAACACCGAATTTTTGAGCTATTTTTTCGCCAATGTACTTTGACTCGCGGCCTGCAAAAAACTTAATTGGGGTTCTTAACATAGTTTTTTTTGCAAAATTATATGAAAATTTTTTCATTAAAACATTTATTTAGCAGCAATTTACCCAAGTTATTCACAAAATTTTCTTTTTTTTGAAAAAGCCTTATTTACATATCATTGCAAATGATTTTTTAACTTTGCATAAATTTATCCGGTGAACAAAAAAAATCTGAAAATATTTGGAATTCCTGTTGTCCTGATAATCATCAATTTAATTATCAAAGGTGTTTTTATTAGCAACAGATCTGTTGCCGGCGATGAACCTTTCAGTATTTACTATTCGCAATACGATATTTCGTCTATCATTGATATACTTGCAAAAGGGAATAATCCACCACTCTATGAATTATTTCTTCACTTCTGGGCTAAAATTTTCGAAATCTCTGTTTTGTCAGTAAGAATTCCATCATTGATCTTTAACAGTCTGACTGTCCTTTTCATTTACAAAATTGCAAAATTGCTTTTCAATAATAAAACAGCCCTTGTGGCAGGATTATTATTCACCTTTTCAAATTACCAGATTGCCTTTGCACACGAAGCACGCGTATATTCTTTGCTCACCATGCTCTCTGGCATTTCAATGTATTTATACTTTCTGATAATCTTTAAAAGTCCATTAAAAACAAATTTCACACTTCTTATTCTTACTGACCTGCTGCTGATTTATTCGCATTACTTCGGATTTTTCATCCTTTTTATACAGTTTTTATGCACCCTTTTATTTAAAGAAATCCGGCAGAAATACTGGAAACATCTTTTAGCAGGAGCTCTATTACTGGCACTCTGCTTCTTACCTTTTTTGTCCGTTCTCTCCACACGTTTTTTTGAGGCTGCTTATCAGGGAACATGGATAAAACCACCCGAAGGAATCGTCGATTTGTACAATATGATATGGGCATTTAGCAATGCTCCGGTTGTTGCAGTAAGCGTTTTAGTTCTCATGCTGGCTTCTTTGGTTAAATTTACCTTGGACAAAAAGAGAAAACAGAATAATGGTATGTCCATTTTATTGATTTGGCTCTGGCTTCCTCTATTGCTCATGTTTGGATTTTCTTTTCAAATACCGATGTTCATTAGCCGATATCTTACCTTTATTACACCTGCTTTTTACATCATCGTTGCATATTGCGGTTACTATATTCTCCATAAAAAGTGGTATCAATACATTATTCTGTCGGCATTGGCAATTATGTTTATCATCACCGTGAAACCCAACATCACTAATAAAAGAGATGAAGGCTATGCAATTCAGAAAGTTAAGGAACTAAAAACGAATGAAACACTTATTATCGTCTGTCCCAGAGATTTCATGATTAATTTTGCTTATCATTATGATCTCAAGGCATTTAAGATAAAAAACACTCAGAAGCTTGATTCTGCTTTAAAAGCAAGAAATATTTATTGCATCAATTCCATAAATGAAATGGACAGTATTTCATTTAATAAAGTGGTGTATTTAGACGCGGCTGCCAGTTTTTCTTTTCCCAAAAATCATAT
>CAZDUU010000261.1:0-4142 GCA_964508675.1 uncultured Bacteroidales bacterium
AGTGCAATTGTTTTTGTTTTATTGGTTTACGTTTTTAAAGTTTTAGCTGTAAATGATATTCTTATATTTAGCAGTAATACACTAAATTCAACTCTTTTGCTGTATATTTTTGTTGGATTTGTAGCCCAAATGATTGACGGTACCTTAGGAATGGCATACGGAGTAAGCTCGACCAGTTTTTTGATTTCAACAGGAATAACTCCGGCAGTAGCCAGTGCCAGTGTACATGCCTCAGAAATCTTCACAACCGGAATTTCAGGATTATCGCATTGGCACTTTAAAAACCTGAATAAAAAGCTTTTCATTCAACTGGCTATTCCCGGTATCGTGGGTTCTGCCTTAGGTGCTTACGTTTTATCCTCATTTGACGGAGATATTTTAAAACCATATATTACCGTTTATCTTCTTTTAATGGGCGGAAGAATTTTGTATAAAGCCCTAAAGAAAAAAAGCATGAAAAAAAGTCTGAAACCTTATTCCAACTCCATTCTTGGTATTGTTGGTGGCTTTGTTGACGCTTCAGGTGGTGGTGGATGGGGTCCGGTAGTGACAACAACCCTTATAGGCACAGGCGAAAACCCAAAAAAAACCATCGGAACCGTTAATACTGCTGAATTTCTTGTAACACTGGCTTCTTCAAGTGTTTTTACAATGCTTATCGGTCTGAGCCATTGGAATATTATCATAGGTCTTATTATCGGCGGTATTTTTGCTGCTCCGCTGGCAGCATTCTTATGTCATAAAATCAACACACGCTGGGCCATGATTTTAGTCGGAATACTCATTATCGGATTAAGTATCCGTACTCTTTTGAAGCTTATTTTATAAGTTTTAATTATTAATTGCTTCTTACTTGATTCCCATTAATCCTAAAAAAATTGTAAGTTTGCAAAGGATTATATGGCTAATATAAGCGACAATATTCAATTTATTCCGGGAGTCGGTCCCAAAAGGGCTGAACTTTTTGTAAAACATCTCAACATCTCAACGGTTGAAGACATGCTTTATTTCTTCCCATACAAGCATATCGACCGCTCAAAATTCTATACCATAAGCGAATTAAGCGAAGAAATGCCATATATCCAGCTTAAAGGAAAAATTCTTGATTACAAAATGATTGGCGAAGGCCGTGGAAAAAGAATGACAGCTACTTTTGCCGATAATACCGGAACGATTGAACTCGTTTGGTTTAATGCATTTCAATGGATTCAAAAAAGTGTTCCGGTTAACGCAAACATCGTCATCATGGGCAAACCCTCCCTTTACAACCGAATTTTTAATATCACTCACCCTGAAATTGAACTATTGTCAACATTTGAGCAAAACCTCTATAAAGGACTTCAACCACAATACTCCATTCCCGAAAAACTAAAACAACACCAGGTTTCATCAAAAGTTATTATTAAAATTCAGCAACAAATTCTAAAAAATTATTACCAATCTATATCAGATCCTTTGCCCGATGAAATAATTAAGCGAAATAAACTCCTGTCATTAAAAGATGCATTATACCAGATACACTTCCCAAATAATCCTGACGAATTAAATAAAGCAAGGCATCGTCTAAAATTTGAAGAGCTCTTTTATATTCAACTCAATATTTTAAACCTGAAAAAATTCAGGCAAAAAAATATAAGCGGTTTTATTTTTCATAAAGAAAAGGATTATTATACCAAGCTTTTATTTCACAAGTTACCTTTTTCACTCACCAAAGCTCAGATAAAAGTATTGGGAGAAATACGAAAAGACGTTGTTTCCGGCGAACAGATGAATCGCCTTATTCAGGGCGATGTCGGAAGCGGTAAAACGGTGGTTGCTTTGCTTGCTATGCTAATGGGAGTTGATAATGGTTTTCAGGCCTGCCTCATGGCACCGACTGAAATATTAGCACAACAACATTTTGCAACTTTGACTGAACTTTGTAAGGATTTACCCATTCGAATTGAAATATTGACTGGTTCAAGCAAAACTTCTGAACGGAAAATCATTCACGAAGGGCTTTTATCAGGTGAAATTCACATTTTACTGGGCACTCATGCATTGATTGAAGATATTGTTCAGTTCAAGAACCTTGGTCTTGTAGTAATTGATGAACAACATCGTTTCGGAGTTGCCCAGCGAGCAAAACTATGGCAAAAAAACAGCTCTGAGCCACATATCTTAGTTATGACAGCCACTCCCATTCCCCGAACTTTAGCAATGACCGTTTATGGCGACCTTGATGTTTCTGTCATTGATGAACTCCCTCCCGGCAGAAAACCCATCAAAACCGTTCACTTAACAGATGCCAAAAGGCTCACATTGTTTAAATTTTTAAAAGACCAGATTCAATTAGGCAGGCAGGTTTACGTCGTATTTCCCCTGATTAAAGAATCTGAAAATTTCGATTATAAAGATCTCGAAGACGGTTACGAAAGTTATTCACGCGATTTTCCCTCACCAAATTATTATATAGCAGTTGTTCATGGCAAAATGAAACCACAGGAAAAGGAAATCTCCATGAACTTCTTTGTCAGTGGCAAGGCACATATCATGATTGCAACAACAGTAATTGAAGTCGGAGTGAATGTTCCCAATGCTTCGGTAATGGTAATTGAAAGTGCGGAACGATTCGGTTTATCTCAACTTCATCAGCTACGCGGACGTGTGGGACGAGGCAGCGATCAATCATTCTGCCTTCTCATGACCAAACATCAACTCAGCAAAGATGCCCACCAGCGAATAAACATCATGTGCGAATCGAACGATGGTTTTTATATTGCCGAAAAAGACATGGAACTTCGCGGCCCCGGAGATATTGAAGGCACACAACAAAGCGGAATGCCCTTTGAGCTGAAAATTGCTTCCATCACTTCTGACGAACCCATTATGACTCTGGCACGAAGCGAAGCACAGTACTTACTGAATAATTCCTCGAACCTGAATAACTACCCCAATCTGCTAAACAAGTTAAAAAAATTAAAGAACGAAAAAATTGATTGGAGTAAAATTAGTTAAGACCATAAAAACAGTTAATTTTGCACACTAAATTTTAGTTCATGCGTGCACTTTTAATAAAAGAATTATCAAGCTTTTTCGCTTCGATAACGGGTTATCTTGTCATCATTGTTTTTCTTATCGTAATAGGCTTGTTTACCTGGGTTTTTCCGGGGCAGTTCAACCTGTTGGATATGGGTTATGCCAACCTTGACAGTTTATTTATTCTTTCTCCATGGATTTTCCTCTTCCTGGTTCCTGCTGTTACTATGCGACTTTTCAGTGAAGAAAAAAAAGCAGGAACTCTGGACATGCTTTTCTCAAGACCTATTTCTGACCTTACCATTGTTTTGGCAAAATTCACCACCGGCTTATTACTCGTTCTTTTAGCTCTTCTGCCAACTTTTATTTATTACATCACTATTAACAATTATGGAAACCCAATGGGAAACCTTGACTCGGGAGCCATCATGGGTTCGTATATCGGGTTATTCTTTTTAGCAGCGATATATGTTTCTATCGGGCTCTATGCATCTTCGCTCACCGACAATCAGGTTATTGCATTCCTGTTAAGCGCAGTCATCAGTTTTGTATTTTTCTTTGGTTTTGATGCCATCGGGTCTTTACCCATATTTAAAAATTATGCAAGCATTGTTTACAATATCGGAATCAGTGAGCATTACAAATCGATCAGCAGAGGCGTAATAGATACTCGGGATATTATTTATTTCTTAAGCATTATCAGCTTATTTATTTTATTAACCAAGACAAAACTCAGCAGTAGGAAATGGAAGTAAATACCCAACATAGAAAATCGTACAGATTTCGTATCTATCGTGAACTTGCAGTTCTGTTAATTACAATTTTACTGCTCAATTATATTGCCTCGTTTTTCTTTACCAGAATTGACCTTACTGCTGAAAAACGTTACACACTGACCAATACCACAAAAAATATTCTTACAAAACTGAAAGATGTGGTGTACGTAAAGGTTTACCTTGACGGTGACCTTCCTTACGGGTTCAAACGCCTACAGAAAAGCATTAAAGAAACATTGGATGAATTTCGTTCATATGCAGGCGACAATATTCAGTATGAATTTATTGACCCTACTGAAAATCCGGACAAAAATGCCCAGAAAGACTTATTTAAGCAGTTGTACAATA
>CAZDUU010000262.1:0-4141 GCA_964508675.1 uncultured Bacteroidales bacterium
TTTTGTCAAGTTTTTAAAACGCAATTGCGCCTAACGTTTGCGGCGTATGCGAAGTTTTCACCGTAGTGCAGCAGAGGCAAAATGTGGCGACTTGTGCTGAGCTTGTCGAAGCAAGCCCAGTCGAACGCTGCGACGAAGCAGCTATGCCGTGTTGTGCGAAGGACTTTGCCCCCATGATGGCAACCAGTTGCCGGGGCCAAGGACGGGCGAGGCAATCTCAGAAAAGGGTTGGCTGCATAACATCATCTTTCTTAATTATTTTATTGTTGTAGCATAAAGTATTGTAACTATTATCAATACCTTTATTTGATGCAATTTTGCGAAGATCAATATTATTTAATATTTCAGTGGTTATTGGTCTTTTGGAATCCCAAAATATTACAGAGTTTAAATACGCATAAGATTCATCACTTGTAAGTAAATTGTAAATTAAATCTGCTTCATTCTGCGAGAAGCATGGGATAAAATTACATGTATCATCAACCATTATTGGTTTATTTTCATACATACCAATTTTTTTAAACGCTATTTTTTTATATAAACCAGAGATTGCAATTTTATATGGACTGAAGCTATATTCACCAATTGAAAAAATTGAAAACCTGGGTTTATTTTTATAAATTGAACTTTTTCTTGAATCTAAAAATTCCGAATGTCTTTCTAAATAGTTCCACAATTTAGGATAATTATATTTTATATTATTTGTTTCCTCTCCAACATAATGTTGTGTAACAATCACATACTTACGAATATTCATTTGTTCTTTCGGTAAATCGGAACTTTTCAAGAAAGGATATATTAAGTCAGTTTCAACATCTACTTCCTCATCGAAACCATTATATCTTTTATTATTCCGAATAGTTAATTCCATCACTTTGGAACAGTCATGTTTTAATCCATTACGCCAAGTATAATCTGATTTACCAAAATAGTTGTGCGATTTAAATTCGTTAATATTTTTTATAATTAAAGATGAATAATAACCATAAACAGTAGACAGAACTTTATCGTCGATTGATTTATAAACATCACATGTCTTGTTTTCAACTTTTTTTCTAAAATCAATAATGAAGAAGCAAGCATCGGCAGAGGCATTAAAATATTTTAGTGTATCAATTGGGTATATGGACGAATTCTTATATTTAATTCCATTATTCCAAAGATGTTTCAGAATATTGCGGGCAACTATTGTTTTACATAAAAAAGCAAATATAGAATTAATTTGATTATACTGCTCGATTAATTTCAATAAAATGTATTCTGCTATATCAAAATTACTTTTGCCTGTTATAGCATCTATGCCTCTTAAACCTTTAATGTTAGATTTATTCGGAAGATTGCTGCCTTCAATAGTGCCAATGCCTGAATTTGTAACCCATGGCGGATTCCCAATGAATAATATGCTTTTACTCAGATTATCTGAGGGTATTATTGCCTTATAACTTTGAAAAATGTCAGCATTGATAATTTGGATATTATTATGTGTATTTGCTTTATTTTCAGAAATTGAAACATATTCTGGATTAATTTCGATTCCAATGGATTTTTCTGCTTTGAATCTTTTAGTGGCCTCAAAAAGTATTTCTCCGGTTCCGCATGTCGGTTCTATAATAATTTGTGGATTAACATTTAATTCTAAGAGAATAGAAACCATTTTTTCTGCTAAGATAGCAGGGGTTTGGAAATCCCCAAATTCAATTTTGTTGTTATCTTTCATTATAATATTTATACCAATTTATAGATCCCATCAACCTTGCTGGCAAACTCAATAATTCTTGTATATTGCAGTCTCCATTGGAGAGCATTTGAAATGGTCAAGTAGCCAATAATGGGCCTATTCTTTAGGATTTCGTCAGCCAAGTCATTTGCTGCAATATCATCAACCGGTAAATTTTTATCCGCAAAAAGGCTTAATAAATCATCTTTATTGCCACTGTTATCAAGTATAGTATTTATAGCATTTGTCAACTGAAAATCCGCTGTTCGTTTTTCATCAACATAAACTGTATGTAGAATATTTAGTTTAGCCTTTTTTGTTTTTTCATTGTCTTCTTTTTTATAAACAAAAACAAGCAAAGAGTAGCCCAAACCATATACTTTTTGGCGGGCTGATTTAAATGGACATGAGGATTGAGGTTGGGTAATACTTGTAACTTTCATATCAACATCAAACGCAGGAAAGTCAATGCCACTGGCAGAACTACCTCTTTGGTAAGTATATTTTTCTTCTAAATAACTTTGAAATTTATGTTCGAGATAAGTACCAACTGCTTTACCGTCAGTAGAACCATAAATTGATGCCTCTTCATGATTTGATTCCATTTGTGCGAATTTTTTCGCTTCTTGTTTTAAAATTTCAATCGTAAGTTCTTTCATTGTTTATTCCTGTTTTAAATATAATAGTTTTTATTTACGCCAGCCACACCCACTATGTCAAGCAGCGGATAAAAATAATTTTGATTCTTCAAAAAATATTTCATCTTTCCATATTTTGTAAATTACTTTTACCCATTTATTCGACAGAGCTCTAACGGCAACAGAGTGCGTTTTCCCTTTTAAACGTTGTTTATCATAATAAGTTCGCGTCCATATTGAATATTGCAATGATGCAAAAGCAAAAGCAGCGCGAAGATTCGAAAAAGTTGGGTATTTTCTAATCAAATCGAGCTGAACTGTACAGCCAAATTCAGTAAAAAGAGTATCCTGGAGAGGGAAATACTGTCTGACAACGAAATGGAGCTTATTTAAATGCCGTGCGTGATCTTGTGTTAAACGCGAGTGAATGATTGAAAAATTCTTTAACCGTTCAATTTCAGAAGAATTATAATTAAGCTCGTTAATATTTGTTGAATTTGCTCGCAAATATTCAGCTATTGCAAGAGCATCTATGTCATCATTTATATTGCCGGAAACTTTAATTGATTCTTTATAACGTTTAATCTTTAAAGGGTTGAGTGAATAAATGTGATATCCTTTCTCATGAAGAAAGTCGACCAATGGTCCATGGGGAAGTTCAAAACCAATTTTAATATCAGAAATTCCTTCCAATTTTTTTTTAACATTTCGAAACCATTTAAAGAATTTTCCACAGTAAACGATGACTTCAACTTACCGTTTTGGTCAATTACACGTACCTTATGATCAAGAGACGAGTTGTCAATTCCAATGAAGTAATTCATGGCGTTGATCTCCTTTGATATCGATAGGTTCTTCTGCTGCATCCTTATATTGGCAATGGCTACCCACTATAAGCAGTCAGAAGATGAGGGGAGGCTGTAGTGGCTCTAGCCCTTTGTCGGGCAGGACGGCGTTAGCTCCCCCCCTATCAATATACTTTTACGCGCTTTATAATTCCAGTATACTATATAACGGATAGCGGAGGCGTTATTGGGTTTGTTCTGTTATAGAAATTTTTTGAGCTATTTGTATAAAAGCAACACCATTATGATTTTCAATTAATTTAAAAGCTGGTGTCGATGTTAGAGTATGAATACATGAATGATGAACAGATAAAACAGCATCTTGTAATTTTGGATCTTCTTCAAGTGATTTTACATGTAAACCCATTGATTTACACTTATCCAAAGAAAGGTGTCTCGCATGAGATTTAGTTAAAGCATGATCACCTAATTCATCTAAAATTTTTTTTATTTTATTTGAAGAATCAGGATCATTTTCGAACATACCGTTTTTTAAACATTCAGTAACAATTTCATTTGACCAAGCAATGGCTTTTTCACATTCACCTACAAAAGCTGGTGGATATTTTGCAATAATTGGTTGCCAAATGGGAATTTTTGCTGCATCTAATCTTATTTCACTATATGCCCTTTTGAATTCTTCAACAATTCCATGAGCAGGAATTCCTTTAAATTGAGGGTCGATGGGACCAAGACTTGATTGTTTGCCCATAATTATTTCTTTAGATGCACAAGCAATCATTGTTCCACCAGACATTGCAATCTGAGGAACAATTACACGAATATTATTACAAAACATTGATTTCAAATAATCAATAAGAGACTCTGTTGCTGCTATTTCACCTCCTGGTGTATGAAGAACTAAATCTAATCCCTTGGTCCTATCCAAACCATGGATTACAGTCATAAATCCATTTTTATCATTATCATTTATTTCTATG
>CAZDUU010000263.1:0-4141 GCA_964508675.1 uncultured Bacteroidales bacterium
GGTATCGGCTATCATGGAGATATAGTACCATTAGAAACAATGATGACAGTCGTAGCTCGTCAGTTTGCACTAATGACCGAAGCCGGTTATGAAAATCTTGTTCCATCGTGCATTACATCTTTTGGAATTTATACTGAAGTTTTAGATACCTGGAATCACTTTCCAGAACTTGAAACTAAAATCAGGAAATATTTATACGAGGCTACCGGACGTGAGTTCAAAATCCCCAGAAATATTGCTCATGCCAGCGATATAATTTATAAATTCAGAAAAGAAATTGCAGCAAAGGCAAAATATAAATTGGTTAACAAAGAAACTGGGAAACCATTAAAAATAGTGGAACATATAGGTTGCCATTATTCAAAAATGTTCCCCGAAAAAGGAATTGGAGGAGCAGAATATCCTTATGTATTGATAGGAATGGTTGAAGAATGGGGCGGTGAAGTTATTGATTACCCAGAAAGAAGACATTGTTGTGGTTTTGGATTCAGGCAATATCTTGTACAGGCAAACAGGGGTTACTCTATGGCCTGCTCAAAAACAAAATTCGATTCTATGAAGCCTTATAAACCGGATATGATTATTACAAATTGCCCGGGATGCCCAATGTTTCTTGATATATGGCAATATACCCTTGCAGAAACAGAAGGCACAACTTATGGTGAAAACGGTTATGGAATCCCTGTATTTACTTATGAAGAAGTTGCCGGTCTCATGTTGGGTTATAATCCTTGGGATCTTGGTCTTCAGACACATCAGGTATCATGCGAGCCTTTGTTAAATAAAATCGGAATAAAATATAATCCTGATGAAAAATATTCAGATAAAAATGGAAATCATTTAGGAGAACCGAAAAAACCTGTAAATTTGAAAGTTTTTTAATTTAGTATCATATACATATCATGAAAAATAAAGTTATTGTTATTGGTGGTGGAATAGCCGGAATAGAAGCATCATCAATACTTTCAAGAATGAATTATGAAGTAACACTCATCGAGAAAGGAGATAGTCTTGGAGGACACGTTGCCCAATGGGACAGACTTTTTCCCAATCAACGCAAATCGGACGAAATAATTCAATATTTAAAAGCAAATATTCCTTCGAAATTACAAATCAAACTCAACTCAACTGTTTCTAACATCGCTAAAAAAAACTCATCTTTTATTCTCACACTGTCAGATAATGAACAATTAGAGGCCGACTCAATACTTGTTTCAACCGGATATGACATATTTGATGCACGATTAAAAGAAGAATACGGTTATGGAATTTATGATAATGTAATTACCTCAGCCGAACTGGAAAAATTATTTCGTGATAACAAATCCATTCTGACAAAAGCAGGAAAAGAGCCTCAAAGAATAGGTTTTGTTCACTGTGTTGGTTCACGGGACAGAAAAATAAACAATATTTATTGCTCAAAAGTTTGTTGTGTGACTGCAGTAAAACAAGCCATTGAAGTCAGACAGAAACTTCCCTACTCCGAAGCTTACTGCTTTTACATGGATTTACGAATGTACGGTTTGTCTTTTGAAGAAATATATAACGAATCGCAAGAAAAATACGGTGTAACTTTTATCAGGGGACGACTATCAGAAGCTGCTGAAAATAAAGAAGGACAAATTATTGTAAAAGTAGAAGACACTTTGCTCGGACGCCCTATGAAAATGACCATGGACCTCTTAGTTCTGATGGTCGGGATGACTCCTTCCGAAGGCACTTCGAGCTTAATTAAAATGCTAAATCTGGATACAAACAGCAGCCATTTTATTGCTTCCAAAGATGAACATACACAATCAAATATCACCTCCCAGCAAGGTATCTTTGTTGCCGGAGCAGCAACTTCTCCCAAAAGCATTGACGACACACTGGCAGATGCCCGCGGAGCAGTGGTAAAAATATTGGAATACCTTAACTCAAATGCCCAGTAAAATGAAAGATTTCGGATTCAGTGTAAACAAAAGCAGAGTCATTGATTACGATCAGAACGACAGGGCTTTGTTTTACTACTTAATGAGAGTGGAGCCTTCAGTTTCGCTTTGTATTGCTTGTGGAGCATGCACAGCAACCTGTTCGGCAGGAGCTTATTCATCACTCGACTTTCATAAAATCATGCTGAGTATCCGTCGTGGTGAAAAAGTCTACATCGCTAAAGAAATCACACAATGTATGCTATGCGGTAAATGCCAGCTTGTCTGCCCCAAGAATGTCAATACTCGCGGTGTAATTCTCCAAATAATGTCGTTCCTTCAAAGTTCGCAGTTATGAATTTCGATTGGTTTGTTGTTCCTTTTGCTGTTGGTCTGGTCGGACTTATTCTTTTTCTGATTTTTAAATATACCCGCTGGATATTATCACTATCCAGAGAAGACAGAAAAAAAGTCCGCAAATCATTTTTTTCATTAAAAATATTCAAGTTCGCCTGGGAAATAATCCGCGAAGCACTTTTGCATTTTAGAATTTTTAAAAGGAACTTTGTACTCGGATATATGCACAGCAGCTTTGCTTTTGGTTGGTTTCTCTTAATTGTTTTTGGTGCTGCCGAAGTTGAATTTGCCAATACTCCCAATGCAAACCATTTATACGAACCCATTTTCTTCCGCTTTTTTCACAGGGATATTGCGGGAATGGAACATAGAGAATTTTTCTCCTTTTTCATGGATTTTGCTTTGTTTTATGTACTATCCGGTTTATTTCTGGCATTAATCAAACGCTTTTATTCCCGTTTAATGGGAATGAAGCGTACTACCTGTTTATTCTGGACAGACAAAGCAGCTTTGTACAGCTTATGGCTTATTTTCCCTCTTCGCCTGTTAGCCGAAAGTACTACTGCCGGAATCTATTCCAACGGCGGATTTATGACAAATAATGTAGGTGCTTTTTTATCTACTTTTCTTCCATTGGAGAAAATCATGTACCCGTTATGGTGGCTGTATTCTATCGATTTATTCATATTTTTCGCATTTCTTCCTTTTAGTCGTTATATGCATATTCCGACAGAAATGGTCTTAATAGCACTAAGACAAGCCGGAATATACACCAAAAATAAAATTACCGGATTCTCACAATTGGAAATCAATGCATGCTCAAGTTGCGGTATTTGCATTGATGCCTGCCAGATTCAGGAAGTTGCAGGAAGAAATAATATGGTTCCTGCCTACCTTTTTCAGAAAGTACGCCACGGAAAAGTATTAAAGCCGGCCTTATACGATTGCCTTGTTTGCGGAAGGTGTGAAGAAGCGTGCCCTGTCAACATTAACATTCTGAACATAAAGATTGCCAAACGAAACGAGAAACTGAACCATAAACATCAGCAATACGATTACCTGGCACAAATAAACAAAGAACCACAAAAAGCTAAAATCGCATACTTTGCGGGATGTATGAGCCATTTGACTCCATCTGTAAAAAAAGCAATGGTTTCCATATTTGAAAAGACCAATACTCCATTTTCATTTATTGATGAGGACGGAAGTATTTGTTGTGGCCGTCCCTTGCAACTTTCCGGCAGAATAGAAGATGCAAAAATGCTAATGCAAAAAAACAAAGAAATCATAGCCCGTTCAGGTGCTGAGATTTTAGTTACCTCCTGCCCCATTTGCTACAAAGTATTTAAGGAACAATTTCAACTTCCTGTTAAAGTAATGCATCATACCCAACTTTTTGAGATTTGGCAAAAAGAAGGAAAGCTAAATCTAAAAAAACAGTCGTTAATCGCTGCATATCATGATCCATGCGATTTGGGAAGAGGCTCTAAGGTTTATAATGCCCCAAGAAACATATTAAGACAAATTATTACGCTTAAAGAAACATCATATCAAAAAGAAAATTCATTATGTTGTGGAGGAAGCCTGGGGAATTTTTATTTCGACGAAAAAGATAAGGTCCAGGTTGCTCAGGATGCTTATGATAAAATCATGAATCCTATGACAGAAGCATTAATTACTGCATGCCCTTTATGTAAAAAAACTTTTCAGAAAGTAGCTGATAAACCGGTTTTAGATATTGCTGAGATTATCGAAATATACATTGATTAGAACAACATTTAGAAAAAAAGTATCTTTTAAAGTAAATTATTTCATAAAAATTTTAACCCGTTGTGCATTTATAAAAAAGATGAAAAAAGTTGTTCATCGAATTA
>CAZDUU010000264.1:0-4140 GCA_964508675.1 uncultured Bacteroidales bacterium
TTACAAACAATGCAAAATGATTCTTTTCAACTTCAAATTCATAAATCATAAAATCAATTCTGGGATCAAGTTGGGTTGCAAGCCAATTTTCAAGCTCCTGATTTCCAATTTTCTCTTTTTTAGGAAAGAATGAAGTTCCAATAAGTTTGTGAGTTTCATTTTCAACTCCAAAAACTAAATATGCCTGTTTTTTATTATGATAACAAGCGCTATTAGACAAAGCTGATATATATTCCCCTATTTCCTGTGGTTTTGCATTATTAACTTTAAACTCAACCCATTCACATTCTTTGGGTAAAGCTTGTAATTCTAAAAGTAATTGTTGTAGTTCGTTGTTGTCCATTTTACCCTACTTTGTATAATTCATTTTCCAGTTCCTTAATTGCTTTTTCGTACTCTTCGCGACTGCCAAAAGCTTTTATAATTTCGGTAACAGAACCAAAATTGCTAATAGGTTTAACTTTAAGAATTTCCATGCTTTCAATGTTTTCAACTCCTTCGTCGGCATATTTGTCGAGCAATGCGTTAAGAACACTTCTTGCTTTTTCTCCATACTTTGTAAAGTAATTTCGTTTTTTTACATTGTTTGCCCTTTCTTTTCTTGTTAAAGGAGGTTGGTCAAAAGCTACATGACAAATCAGGTCGAATAAATCTACTTTTCTTTCAACAGCATTCAATAATTCATCAACCAAAACACCTTTTTCCTGCAATTCTTTTATAATTGCTTCTTTGCGGTCGCTTTTAGTCCATTGATTCAGAAAATCATTCAATGAAGCATATTTCCCTTTTATGATTTCTTTGGTATGGTCTTTCAGGCTTATAGTAATTGGTTTTCCTTGTTGGTCAAAGTGCATTTCACGACTAATAAGAATGGTAACATCAACACCGTTAACTATCACCTTTTCACGGTGAGGATTTGGCGGTGTTGGCGTTAATGGTGGCTGAGGAGTAAAGGTTTGTTCAATGCTGATTTCCTGACCTGTTTCAGTGTCAATGATGGGTTCTTCGTTATTTTCTTCTTCGATTATAATATCTGTTAAGTCGGTATCTTCAGTAACCGGTTTAATTCTTATAGGTTCACCGTCAAAATCGGGGTCGGCAAATAAATCAGTGGCATTTCTGAAATCAATAATGGTAAAGAACAGTTTTCCGTATTCTTCGTTTATTCTTGTTCCTCGCCCGATGATTTGTTTGAATTTTGTCATTGAACTGATATTTGTGTCGAGCACAATTACTTTACAGGTTTGGGCATCAACTCCTGTTGTCATTAATTCGGAAGTTGTGGCAATAACAGGGAATTTTTCTTCGGGATTAATAAAATTATCTAATTCTCTTTTCCCTTCTTCATTATCGCCCGTAATCTGCATTATGTATTTATGATTATTAGCGGAAATGTCTGCATTTTGACGCTGTAAGGTTGATCGCATGCGTTCTGCATGGTCAATGTCAGCACAAAAGATAATCGTTTTAGCGTACCGGTCGAATCCTTTCAAAAATTCAGTAACCTTTTTTGCAACTATTTCAGTTCTTTCGTCAATTACCAGGGTTTTATCAAAGTCTTTCCGGTTATATATTCTGTCTTCAACCAAATTCCCTTGTTTATCTAATTTGCCATTTTCAGGTCTCCACCCTTCAAGGTCAACATTTAATCCAACTCTTATAACACGATATGGAGCCAGAAATCCATCATCAATTCCTTGCTTTAAAGAGTATGTATATATAGGTTCGTTAAAATATTCAATATTGCTTACCATCTCGGTTTCTTTTGGTGTAGCTGTTAATCCTATTTGAGTGGCATTTTTGAAGTATTCTAAAATTTCTCTCCATGCACTGTCTTCTTTGGCACTTCCGCGATGACACTCATCTACAACTATCAGGTCAAAAAAATCGGGACTGAATTGTTTATATATATTTTTTTCTTCTTCATTTCCGCTTAATCCTTGGTATAATGCCAGGAAAATCTCATAGCTTTTGTCAACCATTCGATGCTTGACAACAGTCATTTTATCTTTAAAATATCTGAAATCACCTCTTCGGGTCTGATCAACTAGCGCATTACGATCAGCTAAAAACAGGATTCTTTTTTTTGCTCCGGATTTCCATAGTCGATGAATAATTTGGAATGCGGTATAGGTTTTTCCGGTTCCGGTTGCCATTACCAGCAAAATCCTTTTTTGTCCGTTAGCAATAGCTTCTACAGTCCTGTTGATAGCTATTTGCTGGTAATATCTTGGTTTTTTACCACTTCCATCAAAAAAATAATCCTGTGATATTACTTTTTCTGCTTCTGGAGTTGCAATCCCTTTATAGCGTTTATATTTTTCCCAAAGTTGTTCAGGAGTTGGAAATTCATCTAAACTAATTTCAGTTTCAATGCTTTCATCAGTTGCAGTTTTATCATGAAACAAAAAACCGTCGCCATTGCTGCTGAAAACACAAGGAATGTCGAGTATTTTAGCATAGTCTAGAGCTTGTTGAATACCTGCCTTCATAGAATGGTTATTGTCTTTTGCTTCAATAATAGCAACAGGTATATTAGGCTTATAGTATAAAATATAATCAGCTCTTTTTCTTTCTCCTCTTACAGTAATTTTTCCGCGAACATGAATTTTTCCATCAGTAAATGATACTTCCTCTAAAATTTGTAGTTGAGTATCCCACCCAGCTGTAACTAAGGCAGGGGTTATGAATTTTGTGCATATATCTCTTTCCGATAAACTTTTCTTATTCACTAAAAGCCGTTGTATTATTTTTTCAAAAATATAAAATTTTACAATTCAAAGGTACTTGTTTTTGATTCTATGTTAAAAATACCTTATTGGCAAAAATGGAAAAACAAAAGGCTGTCATCGACAGCCTTTTTTAATTATTTGTTGTGTAGTTTTATTTCAAGCTCCGCCATCAGCGTTCCTTTGGGAATTACCTGACCTTCTTTTACATTTATTTTCTTAATATATCCGGAGTAGGGTACTGTAATGATGTTTTTCATTTTCATAGCTTCGAGTATTAAAAGTTTATCGCCTTCTTCTACTTTGTCGCCTTCAGAAATGAAAATCTTACCTACGGTTCCGGGGATAACAGATATTACTAAACTAGGTTCAGCCGGTTTCCACGATTTGCGCATCGAATACTTTTTATTCAGAAGCGTTTTATACTTCACCTCATCAATAATGATTGTTTTTATACATTCGTCAGTTGAGGGTTCTTTTACAGTTTCTTTTTTCTTTACCATAATACTTCGATTTAAAGTTTAGAATGGAGGAATTCCATGCTTTTTCGATGGATTGGTATTTACTTTTTCCTTAGAAACATCAATAGCATGAACCAACAGTTTTCGGGTTTCTTTAGGTTCAATTACTGCATCTACATAGCCTTTTGCAGCGGCAACATAAGGATTGGCAAATTTTTCCTTGTATTCTTTAACCTTTTGTTTACGCATTGCATCGGAATCGGCAGCTTCAACGATTTCTTTACGGAAAATAATATTGGCAGCACCTTCTGGTCCCATAACAGCAATTTCAGCACTTGGCCATGCAAATACGAAGTCAGCACGTAAGTGACGTGAACCCATAGCGATGTAACCTCCGCCGTATGCTTTTCTAAGGATAACGGTAATCTTTGGTACAGTAGCTTCGCTGTATGCATACAATAGTTTTGCTCCATGACGTATAACACCTGCATGTTCCTGATCAACACCTGGTAAGTAACCCGGTAAGTCAACGAAGGTAATGATTGGAATATTGAATGCATCACAGAAACGTATAAAACGAGCTGCTTTATCGGATGAGTCAACGTCAAGTACACCTGCAAGGAATAATGGCTGATTAGCAATTAAACCAATGGTCTCGCCATTCATGCGTGCAAACCCGATAACGATATTTTGAGCCCAGAATTCCTGAATTTCGAAGAAATCGCTGTCGTCAACCACTGCGCGGATAACGTCGCGAACATCGTAAGGTAATTTAGGATCACCGGGAACCACTTTGTCAATATCATATTCTTTGTGTGGATCTTTTGGCTTGAATGGTAAGGCTCTACGGCTGTTATTCCATGGAATAAAGGTGATAAGCTTTTTAATTTGTTCATATAATATCACAAATACTCGCATTCTTATTTAAAAATGCTGCAAGTGAGTATGAA
>CAZDUU010000265.1:0-4123 GCA_964508675.1 uncultured Bacteroidales bacterium
GATGTTACAGTCGAAATCATTTGATAAACTGTTGGAAACTCATACACCCGACACATTTCATCAACTTTGACTGAATTTTTCATTGCTGTTCTTGATAAATCATTCCGTACCAGATCTACAATCATTACATTTTCGGCTAAGTCCTTTTGACTTTGTTCTAGCTGATTTTTTAAACCAAGGTCTTCATTTTTACGATTTCTTCGGATAGTCCCTTTTATGGGTTGTGAGACAATAGTTGTGTCTTCTTTTTTTATGTAGCGCTCTGGCGACGCGGATAAAAGAAATCGTTGTTCGTTTCTATAAAAAGCTGAAAATGGCATGGGGCTGTGTTCCATTAATTTTTGGAAAGCGGATGCAGGATTTGCACTAAATGTTTCATTGTAGAATTCCTGACAGTAGTTCATTTCATAAATATCGCCCAATTGAATATGCTGGCGGATTTTTTGAAAATTTTCGAAATATTCTTCTTTTGAAACACGCTTTTTGAAAGGACTGAAAAAGATTTCCCCATTAATATGACGGTTTAAGATTGTCTGATGTATTCTGTTTATTTTCTCCATCGGGGTTTGAGGAAAAAACAAATATTCAGCTTTATTCTGGCTAACCTTTATAATGATTTCGGGTTGAAAAAAGAAGAGGGCAGGGAAGCCAATTTGATCAGGATGTTTTGATTCCAGCTTTTCGAGGTGATTTTTTAAATCGTACGAAAAATGTCCAAATGCCCAATCGTTTAGAGTTTTTTGCCAATGTTGAAATTCTTCGAAAAAGTTGTTTTGAGGTTGAAATACCTGCATTTCTCCAATGGCCGCCAGAAGTTCGTGTTTTGATTCATAATGTTGTGAATCGAGAATGAGAAAATGCTTAAAATCTAAAGCCCAGTGATAAAGCTTTTGTTTAAAATCGGGACAGTCTATTTCGAAAACCTGACTTTTTCTCATACCATTACTTTAAGCGGCAAAAGTAGTTTAAATTTTATGAATTGCGCGAAATGCCTTTCCTAGGTTTTTTATGATATCGCCTGCCATAAGTGATTCATAACTTTGTTTTTTTAAGGCGTAATCGCCGGCAAGCCCATGTATGTATACGCCCAGCAGGGCTGCGTCCTGAGGTTTATAATTTTGCGAAAGAAGTCCCAGTAATATGCCGGTTAAGACATCACCACTTCCACCGGTGGCCATTCCGGGATTTCCCGTAGAATTGAAATAGGTTTCGCCGTTTGGCAGATGTATTTGGCTATATGCACCTTTGAGTATGATAATAATTTTTAGTTCCTGTGCCATTTTCTGAGCAGTCAGAAAACGTGCAAAGTGATTCTGATGTTCGCCGAATAAACGGTCAAATTCGCGAAGGTGGGGAGTGATGATCGTATTTTCGGGTAATTTGCATAATAAACTTTTATTTTGTGAAAGAATGGTGATGCCATCTGCGTCCATAATCAAAGGAATTTTAGCAAACTGAATAATGGATTTCAGACTGTTCAGGCTGTTTTCGTTTAACCCAATACCCGGACCTGTAGCTGTGGCTGTAAAGAACTTAAATTCCTCATTTAAAAAATCAAAAGATTTTTTGTATTCTTTAATCATTACTTCGGGAACAGCAGTCTGAAGTATTGAAGATGAGCCTTCGGGAATTAAAGCCGTGATCAATCCGGCGCCTGAGCGCATCGCAGCCTTGGAAGCCAATACGGCTGCGCCCATTTTTCCAACATTCCCTGCATATAAAAGTCCGTGTCCGAAAGCCCGTTTTTCGGCAAATTTGAAGCGTTCTTTTAAAAATTGCTTTACCAATAATTTGTCTAAAAAGAAGTAAGGACTTGGCTCTGTTTTTTTTATCTCATCGTGAAGATAAATGGGAATGATTTCAAATTTACCTGTAAAACTTTCATTTTCGGGAAAGAAAAAAGCAAGCTTTGGAAATTCAAGTGTTAAAGTTTTGTTTGCTTTAATAATGTTTTCGATGATATTCTGAGTATTGTCTTCGCCCATTAACCCGCTTGGAACATCGATTGCAATAACCTTGTTCCCTGACTTATTTATTTTTTTTATTATAGGGACAACATCCCCTTCCAAAGATCTGTTTAATCCGCTGCCGAAGAGTGCATCTACAATAATTTCGTTTTGGTTGAAATTAAAATCAAGGACATTTGTGCTTTGACTAAGCTCAATACCAAGTTCCACACAACGTTGATGATTGACCTGATTATCCGGTGATTGTTTTCCCGCTTCAGCAAACAAAAGAACCCTGACATTGTATCCTTTTTGGAAGAGTATTCTGGCAACAGCTAAGCCGTCTCCACCATTGTTCCCGAACCCGCAGACAAAACAAAAAGCTTGTTCTTTAGTGAAATACTTGGTGAAATAACTTGAAAGCTTTTTAGATGCACGCTCCATTAAATCAAGAGAACTGATAGGTTCATTTTCAATGGTATATTTGTCGATTTTACTGATTTGAGTAGTTTTGAATAACTTCATATATAAGGAAATATTTTGTTAAATAAAGTGAAATTCGAGGATTCTTTATAGCTTTGCCACGTAAAGTTATAAAAAAAGAGAATATGTTTAAAAAACACCCTAAAGGATTAGTTTCTGCTGCCTTGGCAAACATGGGCGAGCGTTTCGGTTTTTATACCATGATGGCTATTCTGGTTTTGTTTTTACAGGCAAAATTTGGATTAAGCGGTACACAAGCCGGGTTGATTTACTCAATATTTTATTTTTCCATTTATATTTTAGCCTTTGTTGGGGGGATTATTGCTGACAGAACCCGCAATTTCAAAGGTACTATTTTAATGGGTTTGATAGTCATGTCGTTGGGATATGTCATGATAGCGATTCCAACTCCCACTCCTACACCAAATAAAACTTTGTTTTTAATTTTATCATGTATTGGATTATTCATTATTGCTTTTGGAAATGGCTTATTTAAAGGTAATTTACAGGCAATGATCGGTCAAATGTACGATGATGAAAGATATAGTAAGATGAGAGATTCAGGTTTTTCCATTTTCTATATGTTTATTAATGTTGGCGCATTATTCGCTCCATTGATGGCTGTTGGTATGCGTAATGGGTGGTTAAAGCATTTTGGATATGAGTACAACTCCGGACTTCCGGAATTGTGTCATCAATATCTTGACGGAAATATTACGACTGAAGCAATGACAAAACTGACCACACTGGCAAATGAAGTTAGCGGTAAAGCTGTAACTGATATAGGAGCTTTTGTAAATAATTATCTAAGTGTGTTTACCGAGGGTTTTCACTATGCTTTTGCTATTTCTGTAGGTGCAATGATGATTTCGCTCATCGTTTATCTTTCAAATAAGAAAAAATTTCCGACTCCTAAATCTAAATCAGGAAATAGTGGTGATGCTCAGGAAATTAAAATGGAAGCAAAAGAAATTAAACAGCGTTTATACGCATTATTTGCTGTATTTGGTGTAGTTATTTTCTTCTGGTTCTCATTCCATCAAAATGGATTAACATTGACCTATTTTGCCAAAGATTATACAGATCTGAGCGGAATAGTCATTAATCTTGGATTTGTTGAAATAAAAGGTGCGGAAATTTTCCAATCGATAAATCCGTTTTTCATTGTATTTCTGACACCTATTATTATGGCTGTATTTGGTTTTCTTCGTGCCAGAGGATTAGAACCTTCAACGCCCAAGAAAATCGCTATAGGTATGTTAATAGCTGCTTCTGCTTATTTTGTAATGACATTAGGCTCTATGAGTTTGCCATTAAAATCAGATTTGGAAAAAATGGGTGGTCTTGTTGATGCAGCTAAAGTTACTCCATGGTTGCTAGTTGGTACTTATTTTATCCTGACAATTGCTGAATTGTTTATAAGTCCATTGGGGATTTCATTTGTATCAAAAGTTGCTCCTCCTCATTTACAAGGAATTATGCAAGGTGGATGGTTAGGAGCTACTGCAATAGGAAACCAGTTGTTGTTTATCGGTGCTGTATTATATGATAGCGTTCCTATTTGGTTAACATGGTCGGTTTTTGTGGGTGTATGTCTCATTTCAATGACAACCATGCTCTTTATGCTAAAATGGCTCGAAAGAGTTGCTAAATAAACGAAAGGCTGCTATGCAGCCTTTTTTGCATTTTCCGCA
>CAZDUU010000266.1:0-4116 GCA_964508675.1 uncultured Bacteroidales bacterium
ATGCCTTTTTCTTCAAGCACTTCTTTAATTCGATTCATTTCTATCAAATTATTTTCCGCTAAATTACAAATTTATCTCAAAAAATAAGATATAATTATCAAGTTGCACCGTGAGCGTCGGCAAGATTGCACTCTTTGGCAAAGCTTTGGTTTTAGCGTTGGCTGTGCATATTATCGTTTTGCACCAATGCTTACTCGTTTTATATTCCCCTCAAATTAAATCATTTTTTGCTGAGCAACAAACAAATTTTGTGGTTTTTTTGTAAAATATTACACACCCCTTGCCCCTCTTTTTAGAGGGGATAAAGAAAACTCCGGAGGAGTTGAATGATTATAGAAATAAATGATGAAACATTGTTCGACCCCGAAGGGGTCGTATGGATGGTTTGCCTGTTTTATCTATAGATATATGAACCCGATAGGTTCATATTTAGTTTTTTTCCTGTTAAAATGATGGATATACAAGAATAAAATTCTTAGCAGTGGTCAGATTTATGCTGCGGGTTGACTAATTCGCGGTATTTGGCCACAACCAATTTAAAATCTTCCCAGGCATCGTATTTCAGTTTAGGATTGCGAAGCAATGCTGCCGGGTGAAAGGTGGGCATGACCAGCCGGCCATTCCAATCCATCCATTTTCCGCGAACCTGCGTAATTTTCAGCTTGGGATCGATAAGGCCGTTGAGTGCGGTAGCGCCTAATAAAATAAGTATTTTGGGATCGATAATCTCTATTTGCTTATACAGGTATGGCAGGCACATTTCACGTTCTTCGGGAAGCGGAGCGCGGTTGTTGGGCGGACGGCATTTAACGATATTGGCAATAAAAACATTCTCCTGTCTGGAGAAACCACACGCTGCCAATATTTTATCGAGCAGTTGTCCGCTTCTTCCTACAAAGGGTCTTCCCTGTATATCTTCGTCGTGTCCGGGGCCTTCGCCAATACACATAATTTTTGCTTCGGGATGGCCTTCGCCAAAAACAACATGGGTTCTTCCGTTTGCAAGTACACATTTTTTACATGCAAGTACTTCGGGTTTTAGTGTTTCTAATTTTGTATTCATAGTTGTTTTGTCTTTTATGAAACGCTGAAGTTTATTTCGTTTTCATTCAGGTATTCTATAAAGTCGTTGCTGACAAAAATTTTATGTTTTTTTGAAACCATATCAAATTTCAAATCTTTATCCTGCTCGTCACTGGTTGAAAAACGAACCATCAGCTCTGTCTTTCCTTTTCCGGCTTTTTTCAGTGCAGCCATGAAATCTTTAATGGATTCGGGACTTATTTCTTCGAGTTTAAACTGAACGATAATGCTTTTGTAAAGATTACGCATTTCACTCAGCAGCATGATTTTTTGAAAAATCATATCAGGGAGGAAGCTTTTATTTTCGTCTTCTTTTTTCTTTTCCGGAATTTTGGCTCTTATAATAATAGCTAAGCCTTCTTTGAAATAGTTTGCGTAGTTTACAAAATCCTGTCCAAACAGGCTGATGTTATATTGGTCGGTATAATCTTCGAGAGTGGCAGTGAGGTAGGGTTTTCCGGTTTTGGTGAGTTTTTGCAGAACCGAATCGACCATAGCTGCAAATTTTATTTCTTTTCCCCGCAGATCTTCAATGTTTGATAAATCAGTTAAAGTTGTGTTGGTGAGCAAATCAATATCGAACTTGTACGGATCGAGCGGATGTGAGGACATGTAAATACCAATATATTCTGCTTCTTTTTTAAGTTTAAAAAGATTACTCCATTCTTCACAAACAGGAATTTCCGGTTTTGTAATGGAAATGGGCAGTGCGTCTCCGAATAGAGTTTGTCCGCTTTGTAATTTATCGCTACGGAATTGCTGACTGTATTTTAAAACCTGTTCGAGAAATGAGCTTCCGTTTTCGCAAAAATATTGGTGGCGTTGTACTTCTTTAAATTCATCAAATGCTCCTGCATAAGCCAATGCCTCGTAGCTCCGTTTGTTGACCATGGTCGGGTCTAAACGTTCGGCAAAATCGAAGATAGTGTTGTAAGGACCATTTTTGCGTTCTTTGATAATGGATTGTGCAACAGCTTCGCCAAGACCTTTAATGCCTCCAAGCCCGAAACGAACATCCCCGGCTTTATTAACAGTGAAACGTATGTAGCTTTCATTAACGCTCGGTCCGAGAACATTGATATTCATGCGTCGGCAGTCGTTCATTAGCTTGGTGATTTCTTTAATATCATCCAGATTGCGGCTAAGGTTGGCAGCCATAAATTCGGCCGGATAGTGAGCTTTTAGATAACCTGTCTGATAGGCCAGGTAAGCATAGCAGGTGGAATGCGATTTATTGAATGCATATTCGGCAAATGATTCCCAGTCTTTCCAAATTTTTTCACATTTTTCGAGGTTGAGGTTGTTTTTACTGCAACCATTCATGAAACGGTTTTTCATTTTATCAAGAACATCGCGCTGCTTTTTTCCCATGGCTTTTCTGAGTGTATCGGCTTCGCCTTTGGTAAAACCTGCGAGCTTTTGCGACAAGAGCATAACCTGTTCCTGGTAAACGGTAATGCCATATGTTTCCTGCAGGTATTCCGACATTTCTGGTAAATCGTATTCAATTGGTTCTTTACCCTGTTTGCGTGCAATAAACTGGGGAATGTATTTAATAGGTCCCGGACGGTAGAGCGCGTTCATTGCGATTAAGTCTTCAAATCGGTCGGGTTTAAGTTCTTTCAAGTATTTTTTCATTCCTTCCGATTCAAACTGAAATACGCTGGTAGTAAGTCCTTTGCTGAAAAGTTCAAACGTTTTTTTGTCGTTCAGGGGAATGGCATCTATATCAATTTCTTTTTCGTGTCTAAGTTTTATAAGCTCTATGGCATCTTTGACTATCGAAAGTGTGCGAAGTCCGAGAAAGTCCATTTTCAACATGCCTATTTCTTCCAGGTAATGACCGTCGTATTGGGTTACGAGCAATTCGGTATCTTTCGATTTAAAAACAGGAACATGTTCCATGAGCGTATCGCGGCTGATAATGATACCGCAGGCATGAATGCCGGTCTGGCGCACACTGCCTTCCAGTGTTTTGGCGTAAGTTAGTGTTTCTGAAACAAGCGGTGCGCCTGATTCCAGCTCGTTTTTGAGTTCGGCAGATACGGTGTAAGCTTTTTCCAGCGTCATATCTTTTTCTTCGGGAATGAGTTTGGTTAAGCGAACTGCTTCCGGCAATGGAAGATTTTGGATTCGTGCGACGTCTTTAATGGCTGATTTTGCTGCCATTCGTCCAAAAGTAACGATATTGGCTACTTTATCGGCTCCATATTTTTCAACGACCCATTTCAAAATAAGTTCACGTCCGTCTTCGTCAAAGTCAATATCAATATCGGGCATGGAAATACGTTCAGGATTGAGAAAACGCTCAAACAGGAGTTTGTACTTGATGGGGTCTAAATCGGTAATTTTAAGACAGTATGAAACTACTGAACCAGCTGCGGATCCACGACCGGGACCTACCGAAACTCCCATTTTGCGAGCCTGACCTATGAAATCCTGTACAATGAGGAAGTAACCGGGGTAACCCATTCGTTTAATGGTATTGAGCTCGAAATGAAGGCGTTCTTCTACATCGGTTTCGGCTTTTTTACCATAACGTTCTTCTTTCCCTTTTAATGCCAGGTGCTCAAGATAATCGGCTTCAAATTTAATACGCAGAACTTTTTGATAACCTCCCAGACGATCGAAATTTTCTTTTCCGAATTCTTCGATAAGTTGTTCTTCGCTGAAACGTTTCTCGTATTCGCTTTCATCACCAAATTCTTTTGGGATAGGGAATACGGGCATGATAGGCGATTGATTAATATCGTAAGTTTCTATTTTATCGGCTAAAGCAATTGTATTTTGTATGGCTTCGGGAATGTAGCCGAATATTTTTTCCATTTCTTCGGGCGATTTCAGCCATTCCTGTTTTGTATAGCGGAGGCGGGTAGGGTCGCTGACCTGAACATTGGTGTTGATACAGATTAAACGGTCGTGGGCTTCGGCATCTTCTTGCCTGATAAAGTGTACGTCATTCGTACAAATGAGTTTTACTGCAAGTTGTTTTGAAAATTCAATGTGTACTTTATTTACTTTTTCCTGTTCTCT
>CAZDUU010000267.1:0-4108 GCA_964508675.1 uncultured Bacteroidales bacterium
AACCTTTCCAACTCTCGATTGTTCGCAATGTATTTTAACTCCCAAAATGGTAAGTGCTAATACTCATCCCAATATAAAATTATATGCATATACAGAAGTTGAAAGTGTAAGCGGATATATCGGCAACTTTACTGTAACATTAAAAAAGAAAGCAAGCTATGTAGATAATTCAGTTTGTACAGGCTGCGGAATATGTCAGGAAAAATGTCCACAGAAAAAAATTCCAAGTGAATTCAATGAAGGACTTGGTTTCAGAAAAGCGATTTATGTTCCTTTCCCACAGGCTGTTCCAAATAAACCAGTAATTGATAAGGACAATTGCACTTATTTCAAAACAGGTAAATGTAAAGCTTGCGAAAAATTCTGCGGACCAAAAGCAATCCGCTGGGATCAAACCGATGAATACATTAATGTTGATGTTGGTGCAATTGTTGTCGCAACCGGTTATGATCTTTATAGCATAAATAAAAAAGCCGCAGAAAGTGAAATCAAAGGTTACGGAGAATATGGATATGGAAAATATCCCGATGTAATTGATGGACTTCAATTTGAAAGAATAGTCAGCGCTTCAGGGCCCACTTTTGGAGAAGTAAAAAGACCATCTGACGGAAAAGTTCCTGAAACTGTTGTATTCATTCAATGTGTCGGTGCAAGAGATGAAGCAAAAGGAACCGGATATTGTTCAAAGATTTGCTGTATGTATACAGCAAAACATACAATGCTTTACAAACATAAAGTCCATCATGGAAAAGCATTTGTTTTCTATATGGATATTCGTTCAGGAGGAAAAAATTATGATGAGTTTGTTCGCCGTGCAATTGAAGAAGATGGTGCAATTTATTTAAGAGGACGAGTAAGCAAGGTTTATCAGGAAGGTGATAAATTAATTGTAAAAGGTGCTGATACTCTTAGCGGTGCCCAGATTGAAATTGCTGCCGACCTTGTAGTACTGGCAACTGCAATGACGGCTCAACCTGACATAGTCCCACTTGCACAAAAACTTGGTGTGGGTTATGATCAATATAAATTTTTATCTGAAGCACATCCAAAATTAAGACCTGTTGAAACCAACAGTGCAGGAATTTTCTTAGCAGGAGCTTGCCAGGCACCGAAAGATATTCCAGAAGCAGTTGCACAGGCATCTGCCGCTGCTTCTAAAGTTTTGCAGTTGTTTAGTTCAAAAGAACTTGAACGAGAACCTTATGTGGCTGGAGTTCGAGAAAGCACTTGTGCAGGATGCGAAATGTGCATAACAGCTTGTCCTTATGTTGCAATTGAGAAAAAAGAAATTCGTAACAGGCAAGGTCAATTAATTAAAACCGTAGCTTATGTGAATCAAGGAAAATGTCAGGGTTGCGGAACTTGTGTTTCTATTTGTAGAAGCAAGTCCATAGATCTTGCAGGCTTTACAGATGAGCAGGTTTATTCAGAAATTGAAGCAATGTTTATATGATAAACTCTTAATCCTAAGCACTAAACAAATACAAAAGACAAAATTCAAATGACCAATACCGATCGGATAGAATTTGAAAATAAAAATTTGTTTATGATTTAGTAATTAAAATTAAGAATTATTTTGAATTTAAAGATTAGAAATTGGAATTTTAAGAAAGGAATATTATGAGCGAAACAAAATTTGAACCCAAAGTGGCAGCGTTTGTATGCCAATGGTGTACTTACACAGGTGCAGACTTAGCGGGTACAAGCAGGTTAAAATATGATCCAAACGTAAGGGTTGTACGCCTGCCCTGTACTGGAAGAATAGATTTCTCTTTTATTGTCAAAGCATTTGAAAGTGGAGCAGATGGGGTTCTTGTCAGCGGCTGTCATCCTAACGATTGCCATTATAATGCAGGCAACTTTCACGCTCGAAGAAGATTTGCTGTACTAAGAAAACTTCTTGAGTTTGTTGGAATTGAACCAAAGCGTGTTCAGTTTAGCTGGGTTTCTGCTGCTGAAGGCGGCAAGTGGCGAGATGTAGTTAACACTGTTACCGATGAAGTAAGAAAACTTGGTCCTTTTACAAGATACCAGGACTTAATTAAAAAATCTTTTAGCCTTAATGAAGAAAAACCTGATTTTAATCAAACTTAAAATTGAAATAAGTGAACATATTGTTTAATAAAATTTCTTTCATATTATTTTTTTGGACATTTGGGATTCAGTCGCAATGGATAATCCAAGACTTTAAAATTCGAGGGACTAATAATCTTAATGACATCGTATTCACTCAGAACCAAAAAGGTTGTCTGGTTGGAAATTCGGGAATTATTTATATTACAAATGATTCAGGTATGAACTGGACAAAATTGCAGGCTCAAACACATTGTAATTTAAGAAGTATTTTTTTCATTGACTCAACTAAGGGATGGATTGTAGGAGATAGCGGTTGTATTCTAATGTCTAACAATGGCGGTATTGTATGGAATAAAATTAATAGTGGTATCACAAAAAATCTTTATTCTGCATTTTTTTGTAATGATTCAATTGGATGGACTGCAGGAGCTAATACAATTTACAAAACATTGGATCAAGGTAATTCATGGTTTCTTCAAAAGTCAAGTTCGATTTCTTTTTATTTTTCCATTTATTTTGTTGATAATTATCGCGGATTTGCAGTTGGAGATAGTGGTGGGACAGGAATTATTTTAAAAACAACAAATGGTGGAAATGATTGGTTAAAAATTTTTCAAAACTATCCTGGTTGGCTTACAGACATTTACTTCATTGATGACAATACCGGTTTTATTGTTGGAGAAAACAATACTATTTTAAAAACAACAAATTCTGGTGACTCATGGTCTTATTTAACTCCGATTGGTCCTTCAATTTATAATTGGGATGGAGTATTTTTTATAGACGGAAATATTGGTTGGATTGTAGGTGGCGGTGGGGCAATTATGAAAACTACTGATGGCGGTTTAAATTGGATCATTCAGAGAGAACACCTTGGAAATTTTAATTGGCTTGGATCAATTTTCTTTAATAATTCTACCACAGGATGGACTGTTGGACTTGGTTATGATTCCACATATTATGGGGAATTATTAAAAACTTCTAATGGTGGAATTTCTTTTGTAAACGAACTTTCAGGTAACCAAAAACAGTATGAATTGTATCAGAATTTCCCTAATCCTTATAATGGTTTTACAAATATATTTTACTCTTTAATAAAACCAAGTAATGTAATTTTGAATATTTATAATTTATTAGGCCAGAAAGAAACAACTTTGGTAAATGCATTTCAAAATGAAGGAAATTATAAAGTAATTTATGATTCTAAACTGTTGAATAGTGGAATATATTTTTATACTTTAGAAGTTAACCGGGTAATTGAAACACGTAAAATGATAATATTAAAATAAGATCGAAATATGGAATCAAATTCACTTCCTGATTTGTTATACTGGGATTTGCAATGGCAAGGGCTTGGCATATATTATCCTCGTGATACAGATTTTTATACAACAGAATATTGTTACTGGGATTTAGAGTTATTAGGAGAAATTTGGGACAATTTTTGTAATCCTGATGCCGTGATTCGTGGACAAATTTTTTCAACTAATGATGGGAATGAGCTACCATTCATTAATTGGCGCGCTCCAAAATGGATTCCTAATCCAGATGGAGTTATTCCTCAAAATTTTGTTGCTAAACATTATAGAGTAATTATTTATGATAACCCTCATAGGAATGGAGAACCAAAAATTATTACTGGTGATATAGAAATAAATAACGCATATTTAATAGATAAACAGGGGTGGTTTGTATCTAAAATACTTAATGTGACACCAAATCAAAAAACTGGTATCGGAGAATCTTTACAGTTATTTTGCGAAATTCTACAACCATCCGTTTCTCATTTGATTATTACTATTCAAAAGGATGAACAACTGCCAATCAAAATACTTGATGAAAGAATTTGGGATCAAACTAGGATAAAAATCCTATCAACTAACTACTTGTTCAATGATTGGGGTAATTATTTAGTTAAATACTATTTAAAAACTTACAAAGGAAATTATATTAATAACTGGTGTCCTCCTTCTGAAGATTACTTGGAAATTAGTCAGACAGTAATTCAAGTTGGGGATATATAATTACTTAG
>CAZDUU010000268.1:0-4095 GCA_964508675.1 uncultured Bacteroidales bacterium
GTCAATAGGATTATTAATTATTTCATAAAGAGTGTATAAAGCCAAAAATGGGAAAGTGAATTCAGCAATTACAAGTATCATGGAGACTGTTCTGAATTTGTCGTAGCCGGGAAAATGATCAAAAAAGAAATTAGTCAGCGGCATAAAGTTCTTTCCCCATGCTAATACAATAGATAAGATAGTGGCAATAAATAACCACCACTTTAACCATCCTTTTAAGTAAAACATTCCAAGTAGAGCTAAGAAAAATATAACGGCTCCAATATAAACAGGACCGCTTGTAAATGGCTGAGTTCCCCAGTATGTTGGTATTTGCTTGCAAATTTGATCTGCCTGCGCAGAACCATATTGGCTTTTAAAATAATCATAAGTTTCTGTCCCTTCTCCAAGTTTTGTGTATGAAGCCCCACCTTTAGCATCCGGAATTAACAAAGTTAACGACTCGTCAATCCCATAACTCCAAGCTGTGGCATAGTCTTTATCTAGTCCTGTTGTTTTATTGTTTTTATCAACTGTAAGTTCTGATGGCCCACGTGTTGAATATTTTCCATATTCGTATGTGAGCAATATATTGGTAATATTGCTTCCTACAGCTAATAATGCTGCAATTGCCAACATTATGGATGTTTTTAGAAATTGCTTATATGTCTTTTTAAGAATAGTGCTAACGAATTCAAAAATTAAGAAAATTAAAACGATTAAAAAAGTATAATACGTTATTTGCAAGTGATTTACCATTAACTGAAGTGTTAAGAAAATACCAAAAATAATAGAACCGATTAAAGGTTTTGACTTAAATGCGTAATATACAGATGCAACAACTACAGGCAGATAGCCAATCGCCAATGCTTTTGTGATGTGACCTGGTTCAAGAATAATTAAAAAATATGATGAGAAGGCATAGGCAATAGCCCCGGCAAAGCTGAGTAGCGGTTTAAAACCTAATAATAATAATGCAAGGTAAAAGCCTAATAGGTATAAAAAAAGCATTCCAACCGGTTTAAAACCATTTAATGAAAAAACTTGGTGAAGGTATTTCCAAACATTATTCTGAGCTACATTTGTTATTAAATAAGTGGGCATTCCCCCAAACATGCTATTTGTCCACAATGCAATTTCACCTGTTTTCTCGTGGTAGTCATTGGCTTCTTTTGACATTCCATAATAATTGGCTACATCGCTTTGTTGAATTCTTTTTCCTTGTAAAACGGGTGAGAAGTAAGCAAATGAAATAATTAAGAAAGCAAAAATAGGTAATAAATATTTACCAACCTGACTAAATGAAATGTTTTTCATATACCAAAAAATTTTTCAAATGTACATTATTTTTTTGTTAAGTTTCAAGTTAAATATATGAAGATTCAAGCCAAACTACTTTTTTTGTTTCGAAAAATGGCAGGTCTATTTTATCGTTTATATTATAAATCTTAACCTTATTTGTATAGTTTTTGAGTTCTTCATTTAAATCTCCGCCTTTTAAATAAATAACTCCACCTTTGGTTGTATTAATATTTTTTCTTGTAAGGCTTACAAATTCATCAAAATTACAAACGGCTCTGCTAATAACAAAGTCAAATTTTTGATGATTCTCTTTAACGTTTTGATGTGCTGCTTTCAGGTTATTTAATTTTAAAATTTTACTTACCTCATTGACAACTTTGATTTTTTTTCCGATAGAATCTATTAAGGTAAACCGGCACTCAGGTTGTAATATTGCAAGAGGAAGTCCTGGGAAACCACCACCTGTTCCCACATCTAAAAAACTTAAATTTGGAGCAAAGTCGAAAAATAATGCTATTGAAAGCGAATGTAATACATGTCTTTCGTATAACTGATCAATATCTTTACGGGAGATTACATTGATTTTTGCATTCCACTCCTGATACAATGGAAATAATGACTCAAACTGTTCTTTTTGTCTGGAACTAATATTTGGAAAATACTGCAAGATTTTGTCCATGCAGATTATATATTGTCTTTTGACCTTTTAATAATTAAATAAAGAAGTTCACGTGCTCTGAATAGTTGTGCTTTAACAGTCCCTATAGGAATTTCAAGTTCTTCCGAAATTTCTTCGTACGAATATTCTTTAAAATACCTTAGTTCAATTAATATTCTATATCGGGGCTTGAGTTTTTCCACAACATCTCTCATCAGAACAAATTTTTGCTCCCTGATTAATTCTTCTTCCGGATCTAATGAGTCTGATGCAATGGGTATAGAGGTGTCCTGATCACTTCCTTCAGCTGGAGGTCCGTCAATTGAAACAAGATCGGTCTTCTTTTTTCGTAAATAGTCAATACAGTTATTGGTAGCTATTTTAAAAAGCCAAGTGCTAAATGCAAAGTTAGGTGAGTACTGGGATAAGTTACGAAAAGCTTTGGTAAATGCTTCAATCGTTAAATCTTCAGCATCAACTTTGTGGTTGACCATTTTTAGAAGCATGAAATAAATTGAGTCGCGATAGCGTCCCATAAGTTCGGCGTACGATTTTTCATCGCCTTTAATTGCCTGTTGAACAAGCACATAATCTTTTAACGCTTTGTTGCTTAAATTGGGACTTATTTCCATTTGTTATGTTGATAAGGGTTTCTTGACAACTTAATTATTAAATCAATAAATATAAAAACAAAATCAAACAGGGGCGAAAATAATAATAAATCTTGTTCTTTCAAAGTTTTTGTAGAAAAATAAAATGTTAAAAGTACAATGCTAAACCTTAAACCAAATACGATAGCAACAATTGGGAGAGTGTTAAAATCCAATATAAGAATAGCCGGGATAAGTAAATAAAATATTACCCTTGATAAGGGTTCCAAAGATAGTAATAACTTATGCTTAGCTTTATACCTTGAAAAAGTAGTTTGATGACGTTTTTTCTGAAGAATCCAGGAAGAAAAAGTATTTTTTGCTTTTGAACGGGTATGAACAGAAGTATTTATCTCAACGTTTTTTTTATTTGCATTTTCGTTTACAAATAAATCATCATCGCCCGAAATCAAAGCTACATGGTTTGCAAAACCTTTATTTTTAAAGAAAAGATTTTTTTTGTACGAAAGATTTCTGCCAACTCCCATATAAGTGTTTCCGGATTTTGCAAATCCAAAATACTGCATGGCAATAAATAGTGTGTCGAATCGTATAAGTTTATTTAGGAATCCTTTTTCTCTAATATATCCTCCGTACCCTAATACAACTTCTGTGTCATTTTTATATGAACTGATCATTTGATTTATCCAATCATTGGAAACTATTTTACAATCGGCATCTGTAAAAAGCAGATAATCGTTTGATGCTGCTTTAATTCCAATAGTTATAGCTAATTTTTTTCCATGACTGAATTTGTCGTCTTTTTTTATATTGGTAAATTTTAAATTCGAATATTTTTTGCTTAATGCATCTAAAAGGAAATGGCTTTCATCTTCGGATGCATCGTTTACAACAATCACTTCATAATCTGGATAATTCTGCTCTAGAACTGAAGGTAAAAATTCTTTAAGGTTTTCTTCTTCATTTCTGGCACAAATTATAACAGAAACAGCTGGAAAATTATTTGAAATATTTTTTTTCTTAGCTGCAATTCTTATGTAAAAATACAGATAATAAAATAGCTGAATTGTAAAAGCAAAGAGCCAAACAATTCCAATAATCAATACTACATTATCAAAATTAAAATTTAACATAAAAAGAAATGCAAGTTTACAAATTGTGTAAATTGATTTATTAAATGCGAATTGAATTTATTTAACGACTTTATTCACAACTTAACTTTCTTTATTTCAATTATTAAGCTGAATTTTAGAAATAAAAAAGGCTGCCTGAAAATAAGACAGCCTTATAAAAATCAATTTTAATGCGTTATGCAGGATGAATTGCTTCTACCGGGCAAACATCAGCACAAGCACCACAATCTGTACAAGCTTCGGGATCAATTTTATAGATATCACCTTCAGAAATTGCTCCAACCGGACATTCGTCAATGCAAGTACCGCAAGCAGTACAGTCGTTTGAAATTTTATAAGCCATTGTATAAAAATTTAATTGGTTATTCGTTGCAAATATATACATGTATTTTAAATAGAAAAATGATTTTTA
>CAZDUU010000269.1:0-4059 GCA_964508675.1 uncultured Bacteroidales bacterium
TACCGACTCATTAAATTGCTCATCAACCCAATCATTTACAATTACGTCAAGTTCTAATACCATGAATCCTACTGTATCATTTAATACAAACAGTTCATGTCTTTTACCTTGCAATGGTTCAGTAAATATATATCCAAATGGCGGAACAGCTCCTTACAAAATATATTATGAACAAAATTTGTATTCAACTTTCACAACGAATAATACAACCATTAATAACTTATGCCCTGGTAATTATTCTAATGTAATTATTGACAATAATAACTGTTTTAGTTCAGCCAATTATATGATTGACACAACTCAAACCCCGGTTATTACATTAATATCTCCTCATTCACAAATTATTTGCTTAAATGAATCAATAACTCTAAATGCAACAGGAACGGGTGATACATCATATTGGAGCAACTCTATTAATAATAACGTTCCTTTTATTCCTTCTTCGACCGGGACTTATGAGTATGTTTTTACATCAATTAATTTATTATCAGGATGTCAGGATATAGACACTGCTATTGTAAAGGTTAACCCAAATCCAATCAATCATATTTATTCAAATCAATATATATGTAGTGGCAATTACATTACATTAGTTGCAAATAATGGAAATTCGTATTCCTGGAGTAATGGTGTTCAACAAGGGGTTCCTTTTATCCCATTAACATCAAACTACTATTATGTTACAGTTTCTAATGCATTTAATTGTACAACTATTGATTCAGTAAAGATATTTGTCACTCCGAATCCGGTTCCTGTAGCCGGAAATGACACAACTGTTTGTCAGAATTCTCCTGCAATATTAAATGCAACCGGAGGCTATACCTATTATTGGAATAATGGAGTAAGTCAAAATACATCTTTTATTCCAATTTCATCAGGTTTTTACACTGTTACTGTTGCAAATTCATACAATTGCACTAGCACAGATTCTTTATATATAACAGTAAATCCAAACCCGTCAGCTAATGCAGGGCATGACACGAGCGTTTGTATATTTAATTCTGTTGTTTTAATGGCCACCGGCGGAGATTCTTATTCTTGGAGTAATGGAGTACAACAGGGAATTCCATTTACGCCTTCAACATCCGAATATTATTACGTTACAGTTGTTGATGTAAATAATTGCAGCGCTATTGATAGTATATATATTGCTGTAGGGAATCCGGTTATTGATGCCGGAAATGATATTCAATTATGCTATCCTGATACCATTATTTTACATGCCACTGCCAGCGAGGGAATTATTTCATGGAATAACGGAGTTATACAAGATGTACCATTTTTTGTCAATCAAAGCGATATCTTTATTGCAACAATTACAGACTCTATTGGATGTACAAATTCAGACTTAATTTCAGTAGATATTGTTTCTCCTCAAACACCGGTTATCAATTTTTCTAATGATACATTATACTCATCTATTCATAGCGGCAATCAATGGTATAAAGAAAATATAGCAATTCCCGGAGCTAATAATGATTATTATATTCCATTAATAACGGGTAATTATTCTGTAATAACTGAGATAAACAATTGCTTATCTGATACCTCTAATCAGATATTTGTTGACATGTCCGTAGTTAATCATTTAAATACTGAAAATATTAAGGTTTATCCTAATCCGGCTAACGAATATCTAATAATTGAAAATTATTCAAACATGAATGAGTGTATTATTTATAACTCACTCGGACAAAAAATTGAAACAGTAAAACTTGATAATTCGAAAACTTCGATACATACATTAAATTTTTCGAACGGAATTTACTTCCTTGTTATGCAAAACAAAGACAATTACTTTAAACAAATTTTCGAAATCAAAAAGTAGAAACACTTATCATTAATGATTTTTAAAATTTAAATTTGCCTTAAAATTTTTAAGGCACGACTATTGTATAAAGCTAACCTCAAAAAATAAGTTTTATGAAAACGAGTAGATTTTTTTCGGTTGCAGTGTTTTTGCTTGGAGCTAATTTCTTAATAGCTCAAAATCAGAATGTAAACACAGCTGACAGTACCGGACTGCCAGGCGATCATTTTAGCCTTGAAGGTGCTCTGGATCTGTTTAAATCTTCAAATTCATTAGAAGATTTTGAAAAAAAATTAAACATTGAAGATAATTCTGTAAACAACTTAGACCTGAACGGTGACGGTCAGACAGATTATATTCGTGTTATCGACAATAAAAAAGATGATGCTCATGCTATTGTTTTACAGGTTCCGGTCAACAAAACCGAATCACAGGATGTTGCCGTAATCGAGATTGAAAAAACCGGCAACAGCGATGCAATCGTTCAAATAATTGGAGATGAAGAACTCTATGGAGAAAACAAAATTGTTGAACCTTTTGACGAAAAAGAAAATTCAAAAGCAAAATCAGGTCCATCGAACTATTATAGTATGCCTGTAAGAGTATTTGTAAACGTATGGATGTGGCCTTGTATTCAGTTCATCTTTGCTCCGGCTTATGTAGTTTGGGTTTCGCCATGGAGCTGGGATTACTATCCTCCCTATTGGAGACCTTGGAGACCTCATCCATGGCGTTATCATTATATGCACTGTTATCATTACAATCAATATTATTATCATGTGCACAAGAACAGAGTTCCGAATGCTCATCAAATATATGCTCCACGCAGGGCAGCATCTGCAACTGTAAATCACAGGTATAGCAATGTACATTCAAGTTATAATGCGCATAGGGCTTCTAATCCAAATCAAAATGTAACTACCAGACCAAGACCTGCCGGTAATTTGAATCAAAATGTTAATCCACAGCACAGACAAATAAACCAAAATCACAAAGTAAGTTCACAACACAGACAAGTTATTTCACCAAATAAGGTAAATAAAAGACCGGCAACTATAAATAACCAAAGTTCAAGAAATAGTGGAAACAGAATTCAGGGAAGCCAATCTCATTCCTCATCAGCAAAAAGCGGATCAGGCCAGAGAAGAAGATAAAAAGTTAGTCAGACAAAGCAAAGGGCTGTTGTAATTCAACAGCTCTTTTTGTATTTTTATGGCAAAAATCATGGCAAAAAAAGGCACTTTATATTTGGTCCCGACCCCAATGGGTGAACAAATTTCATCACTATTTTCAGATGAATACTACTTAAGTGTAATTTCAAACTGCCGTCATTTTATTGTAGAAGAAACAAAAACTACCCGTCGTTTTTTAAGAAAAATCATACCACAATTTCCAATAGACGAATCTGTCTTCTTAGAATTCAATGAACACTCAAATACTCAGATCTTAAAAGAATATCTGAAACCATTAGATCAGAATTTTAATATTTGCCTTCTTTCCGAAGCGGGCTGCCCAGCCGTGGCAGATCCCGGCTATCCCATTGTTCTTGAAGCCCACAGGCAAGGATTTAAAGTTGTTCCTCTGATTGGCCCCTCAAGTATTATTCTGTCATTAATGGCATCAGGACTGCCTGCACAGCAGTTTAAGTTCAACGGATATTTACCCCCAAAAGGCCAGGAGCTAAAAAATAAAATTAAAAGCCTTGAAAAAATTTCTTCAAACGAAAATTCCAGCCAGCTATTTATTGAAACACCTTACAGAAACCAATCCATCTTCAATGAAATAATTCAAACCTGTAGTCCAAATACATGGTTGTGTATTGCATCTGATTTAACTCAGCCAAATGAATTTATAAAAACAATGACCATTGCTCAATGGAATAAAAACAAATGGCAGACAGAAAAAATTCCAGCAATTTTCATAATCTATTCCGGGAAGCTATGAAGTATTTTATAATAATATTACAATTTGTTTTTACTGGAAGTATATTACAAGCACAGACTGATGAGCTTTCTTTACCTGTAAAACATAGTTCGTTTCTAAGTAAGGCTATTCTTAGTTCTGATAAAAACTATATATATACTGTATCCTTAGACAATACCATTAAATTATGGAATATTTCCAATGGAAATCTGATTAAAACATTTTCGGGACATGAGAATAAAATTAAAGATATTGCGGCTAACAACTCAAATAAACTTTTGTTCAGCATTGACGAATCCGGGCTTGTTCTTATCTGGAACATCAAA
>CAZDUU010000270.1:0-4037 GCA_964508675.1 uncultured Bacteroidales bacterium
TCTGTTTGTTTAAGAAATGATGGTACTGTGATTACATGTGGGTGGAATGTTGATGGTCAGTTAGGAACCGGAACGAATACTTCAACAAATAACAATACACCACTTGTTTCTCTTATTAATAATGCAATTGGAATTTCAGCTGGTGGAAACAATACATCTGTAATACTAGCAGATAGCACTATTAAGATGTGGGGAAATGATGTATATCTTCAATTAGGTAATGGCGCAGCTAACGACGGAACTTATTCAGCTTCTCCTGTTTCTGTTGTCAATATTCCAACGGATGTTGTTGCTATTAGTACAGGTGGCTTTCACTCCGTTTGTTTGCTAAAAACAGGGTATGCCAGGTCTTGGGGAGAAAACGGATATGGACAGCTTGGTGATGGAACTAATACAGATCGTAATGCAGCTGTTGCTGTTTCATCTATACAGCTTTTTTTTCTTGCAAATGCAGGACCTGATAAATCATATTGTAGTGGAGATAGTGTACAAATAGGAGAACCCGCTACTGCTGGTGTAACATATTCCTGGTCTCCTGCCGTTGGTCTGAGCAATCCGAATATCTCAAATCCTTATGTAAATCTAATTTCAAGCTCTACTGTAACAATTAATTATATTTTAACAACAACTATATCAGGATTATGCACAAGTCAGGATATCGTTGCTGTAACAGTAAGGTCAGGAGCAATTGCGGATTTTAGTTCAACTGCTCCGGTATGTAGTGATCACAGTGTAGATTTTATTAATACAGGATCAACCGGACAAGGTATTTCATATACATGGAATTTTGGCACAGATGCTCTTCCTCAATCATCAGTTTTAGAAAATCCAGGTAGTATTAATTATTCAAATTCAGGACTTAAGCTGGTAACATTAACTGTCTTTGATTCAACATGCAATAGTTTTGCTTCAAAAAGTCATGGAATACAAATATTTGAACAACCGACAGCAAGTTTTAGCTCAGACGCTCCACATTGCCTTAATGAAACAATTAATTTTATTAATACCGGAAGTTCAGGAAATGAGTGGTCCTATTTATGGGATTTTGGAGCAGGTTCAACTCCAAATTCTTCTACATCAGAAAACCCGTCAGGAATAGAATACACTACAAGTGGAAGTAAAGCAATTACTTTGACTGTTTTTAACTCTAATTGTTTTGACTCATATTCTGATACAATAGATATCCTTGAAACCCCAGTTGCATCTTTTGTGTCTAATTCACCTCAATGTTTAGGACTTTCTATTGATTTTTCAAATACTGGTTCTGCTTCAGGAGTAACTTACGCTTGGAATTTTGGTTCAGGAGCTTCTCCCGCGAATTCTACTACTCAAAATCCAACTGGAATTATTTATTCAACTTCTGGACCTAAAACAGTTAGTTTAGTTGTTACTAATACAGCAACTAATTGTACTGCTATCGCAAGTTCTACTTTTTTTATCAATCCTACACCAATATCAACATTTACATCAGATGCTCCGGTTTGTTCAGAAATGCCTGTTAGTTTTACAAATACAGGAACTAGCGGAGAGGGAATAACACATATGTGGGATTTCGGACTAAATGCCTCTCCCGCAAGCTCTACAATTGAAAGTCCCAATGGAGTCGTCTACAGTACATATGGAACAAAAAATATTACACACACAGTTACCAACCAATATGGATGCAGTTCGATTACTGCTCAGAATATTTTGATTAATCAGACTCCTGTAGCAAGCTTTACTTCTACGACTCCTTCCTGTACAGGTGATACTATACGTTTTATGAACACAGGTACAGATGGAGCAGTTTACTCTTGGAATTTTGGTTCCGGTTCAAATATTTTAACTTCTGGTATTGAAAACCCCTCAAATATTGTATATTCAACAGCCGGGATAAAAACAATAAAATTGGTCACTACTTTAGGCACGTGTTCAGATACTTCTATCCAAGCTGTAGAAATTAAAGAAACGCCGGTGCCTTCATTTACCTCGAATTCTCCACAGTGTGAGGGTTCTGCAATAAACCTGGTATATACAGGAACAACAGGTCTTGGTTGGACTTATAATTGGGATTTTGGCACAGGTTCAACCCCTGCAATATCTGTTAGCCAAACTCCGGGAAGTATTATTTATACAGGTTATGGAACAAAAAGTATCACTTTAACTGTGAATAATGACATTTGTTCACAAACATATACAGGCACAGTAATTATCAGTCAGACTCCTGTAGCAAGCTTTACTTCTACGACTCCTTCCTGTACAGGTGATACTATACGTTTTATGAACACAGGTACAGATGGAGCAGTTTACTCTTGGAATTTTGGTTCCGGTTCAAATATTTTAACTTCTGGTATTGAAAACCCCTCAAATATTGTATATTCAACAGCCGGGATAAAAACAATAAAATTGGTCACTACTTTAGGCACGTGTTCAGATACTTCTATCCAAGCTGTAGAAATTAAAGAAACGCCGGTGCCTTCATTTACCTCGAATTCTCCACAGTGTGAGGGTTCTGCAATAAACCTGGTATATACAGGAACAACAGGTCTTGGTTGGACTTATAATTGGGATTTTGGCACAGGTTCAACCCCTGCAATATCTGTTAGCCAAACTCCGGGAAGTATTATTTATACAGGTTATGGAACAAAAAATATCACTTTAACTGTAAATAATGATATTTGTTCACAAACATACTCAAATACCTTATTTATAAATGCTTTACCTATCGCAAACGCTGGTAAGGATACAACTATATGTAATAATAGAAGTGTTCAAATTGGGTCAACTCCTGATTCTGGAAATGTTTATTTTTGGTTCCCTTCAAGTACGCTAAATAATAGCAATATTGCGAATCCTGTTGCAAGTCCTATTGCAACAATTTCAAACTATGTACTTACGGTTCAGGATACTTTAACCGGATGCTTAAATAAAGATTCGGTTGTAGTAACCATGTTGCCTCCTGTAATAGCTCCGGCTGGTGTTGATGGAGAGATTTGTCGCTATGAAAGTTATCAAATAGGTGCAGCATTAGTAGAAGGACAACAATATGTATGGACGCCAACTATAGGACTGAACGATCCCAGTTCTCCCAATCCAATTGCAACACCAGATTCAACAACTATTTATACATTAACAGTATCGGCATGGGGATGTGAGTCTATTAATGACAATGTGACTGTAATAGTACATCAATTGCCCGAAATTTATGCGGGAAAAGATGATACAATAGTACTTGGACAGAGTATTCAGTTAATGGTTGAAGGAGGCTTGCAATATACATGGAATCCTATTACTTCTTTAAATAATTATGGCATTTATAATCCTGAAGCAACTCCAGTTATCTCAACTTTATATACTGTTGAGGGGATTGATGTTTATGGGTGTAAAAATTCCGATTCCGTATTCATAACAGTTGTAGAACCTTCTGTTTGGCTGCCTTCATCTTTTACACCGAATAATGACGGTTTAAATGATATTTATTATGTAAGAGGTAATGGAATAAATAATTTTGAATTTTTAATATATGACAGATGGGGAAATCTGATTTTTTCTTCTGATAATATGAGTATTGGATGGAATGGTAAACACCAGATTAGTGGAGATGAATTACCAACAGGTGCTTATGTTTATTTAGTAAAGGGAGTAAAAACAGATGGTCAATCAGTTGACTTAAAAGGATTAGTTAATTTAATTAAGTAACTTTAAATTTAATAATATGAAAAAGTTAAAAATAATAACACTATTAATTGTATTACTGAATATAGTGATAACATTAAAAAGTCAGGATATAAGGTATTCGCAACATCTTTATTCGAATCCCTTAAAAATAAATCCAGCATTAATGAGTATTAACTCAGATTTAAAACTTTTATTGAATTATAGAAACCAGTGGGGAAACATTGGTAACGGTTTTAGCACCTATGGCTTGACAATGATGTATCCTTTGTATATTGGAAACGATGAAAATAAATTAGATTTGGGATTAGCTGTCTTGAATGATAAATATGGTGCCTTTTCAAAGTTAGATTTTAGTTTAAGTGTCGGATATAATTTGAAAG
>CAZDUU010000271.1:0-4021 GCA_964508675.1 uncultured Bacteroidales bacterium
AATTAGATGAATATAATAACCTCATAGAGATAGAAATTGCTAATAGCAGGAAATGGACGGATTTGCCAGCTGACTTAGTATATAACTTTAAAAATTCGACTTATTCAATTACATATAAAAAACTTTTAAATAATAAGCTTGAAGTGAATAGGAAAGTCGTTGTTGATAGAACAAATATTAAACCTGATAAATATTCCGAATTTAAAACATACGTGACTAAGATATTAGAAAAGGAAAGTTCCTTTGTATCTTTCCAATAATGATTACTTAATTTTAGATATAATATCATTAAATCTTAGCGAATCTCTTAAAAGGAAGAAGGCCGGTTCATTTTGTGCAATGCTTTTATCTGCAAATCCAAGTTTAACAGCTTTAGATAAAGAGTCTAAAGAGCGCGAAGGTTGGTTTAATTTTGCAAAATATACAGACCAGTAAAATAACATATCACCATTGTATGGATCAGCCTGCTGATAAATTCTTAAAAATTTTCTTGATAAATCCATACGATTCTGTTGGAGAGCATTCCGGCAAAATGAATAAGAAGCAAGACCAATATAGTTTAATAATCTTAAATCCATATAATCGGTCGGACTTAAGTTCTTTTTATCTTTTATACCTTTATAAAAGTTAATTGTTTTAGTCCACCATACGGAGTCTTTGTCAAGAAAGTTATTTGCAATGTTTTCTTTTTCTTTATTTTCGTTTTTCAATATTGCCTGAAATTGCTTAATCGCATTTTTGCTTTCAAACTTATTGATAAAAGTATTCATTTCATTAAAAGGCGTTCCGTAGTATTTCTGATTCTGACACAACGATTTTAGTGATTGGTAAATCAAAACTTTTTTCCAGTTGTCTCTAAGTGGTATGCTTTGACAGTATTTATATTGTCGTTTTACAAATACGGCAACATCATTTGGGTAGTGCTTTCCAAAGAAGTTTAAAAAAGTGAATTCCATCAAACTATCTGCAGGCCATGCGTGTTCACCGTCATAGTAAAACGGCATATACAGCCAACTTACATTTTTCTGTTGTAAATTGCTTTCATATACTTCAGAAAAATTCATATCTTTAAAGCCTGCCATCTGTATTATACAAAATGACGAATCTCTCCATGGTAAACTAATCTGGGCGCCAGCTCCAATGGCTACAATCCCTTTATATAATTTAGAATTTGTTCCGATTTGATAAATGGCTCTTGCCATTCCACTAAAACCGCCAATATATATTTTTTGAGTATCAATGGGGAGATAGTCACTTGCATCAGAAAGCATGCAGCTGATATGTTGTTGTATTTCTGGTACACTTTGCTGGTTTCTGGTATTGTTCGATGAAATAAGAATGATATTATATTTTTCTGCTAATGCCTGATATAAAGAAACCGTATAGGTGCCTTTTGCATGCGGGTCTAAAAGAATTAATGTTGGATATTTTTGGAGGCTATCCTTCGGAAAATAAAAACTATAAGTACAATTGGGGTCATTGAGCGAAGTCATATTGTTAATAATTCCTCTTTTAACGACAGTTTTTATGCTTATAATGGTATCATTGAAAGAATTGTCATTTTCTTTTTTTCTCGAGGTTGGATTACATGATGTGGCAATTAAATAACCGGTAATTAGCAAAAACGAAATTAATATTTTTTCTCTCATTATTTAAAATTTTTCAACAAGTGCTTTTTTTGCAATAATACTAAATTTTGCTGAATTTGTTTTCTCTTTTCAGGCATATACCAGAAAAATAAGTCTTTTTGAAGTTTTCTTTCTTCTGTTTTTTTTGCCGAATACACTGGCTTTAAGCTATATGGGTCCGTTCCGCTGTAATACATAACAGATGCCAAAGTCATGGGAGTTGGCGTGAAATCCTGGACCTGTTCGGGTTTAATATTCATCTGCCGGATAGTATTTGAAAGTCCTATCATATTTTCGACAGTAGAACCCGGATGATTGGAAATAAAATAAGGAATTAATTGCTGGTTGAGATTGTGTTTCCTGTTTATTTCATTAAATAGTTTATGAAAATCTTTAAATAATTGAAATGATGGCTTGAACATCAACTTCAAAACATCATCATGAATGTGTTCGGGTGCTACTTTCAACCTTCCTGAAACATGATTTACGATAAGTTCTCTGAGGTACTGCCTGTGTTCTTTTTTTTCTATCTGATTCATGTGAATATCGTAACGAATTCCGCTTCCGATAGTTATTTTCTTTATTCCATTAACATTTCTTGCTTTTTGATAAAGCTGAATGAGGGCTTGGGGATTTGTATTCAGATTTTTGCAAATATGAGGATATATGCATGATGGCCGTTTGCATTTTTTACACATTTCATTGTTAAAAGCGGTCATTTCAAACATGTTCGCCGAAGGTGCGCCAAGATCGTTGACATGACCTTTGAAATATGGCATTTTAACTAATATTTTTAGTTCATTTAAAATCGATTCTTCACTTCTGCTTACAATAAATTTGCCCTGGTGTATAGCTAATGAGCAAAATGAGCATCCTCCGAAACAACCACGGTGAATGGTGATAGAGTCTTTTATCATTTCAAAGGCGGGTATCGGCTCTTTTTTTAGATACTTTGGATGCGGCATTCTTGTATATGGAAGGCTATAATACGAATCCAATTCTTTTGAACTGATTTCGGCCGGAGGGTTTACAATAATATAGTTGTTTCCGTGTGCCTGAACCAAAATTTCAGGTTCTTTTTTACTGCTGTTTTCTTCAATTAATTTATAAGCCAGTGCAAAAGCCTTTTTGTCCTTTTTACATTCTTCGTATGATGGAATTTTGAGGTGCTTTTGTGTGGGCAGTTTATCTGTCAGAACAACTGATTGCTCGTTGTATTTGATTTCCCTAAGGTTTTTTCCTTGTTTTAGTTTTTCAATGAAACTCAAAAGCGGTTTCTCTGCCATACCATATAACATTATATCCGCTTTTGAATCTAAAAGAATCGAAGGTTTGATGCTATCACTCCAGTAGTCGTAGTGAGCAAGGCGACGTAATGAAGATTCAATTCCACCCAGGACGATAGGAACATCAGGAAAAAGCTTTTTTAGAATATTTGAATATACAGATACAGCATAATCTGGCCTGGCCCCGTGTTTATCGCCGGGTGTATAGGCATCATCGCTTCTCAGTCGCTTATTGGCAGTGTAATGGTTTACCATGGAGTCCATATTTCCTGCACTTACAGCAAAAAATAAGTTTGGTTTCCCCATTTTTTTAAAATCGCGCAAATCGTCTTGCCAATTGGGCTGAGGTATTATTGCAACTTTTAATCCTACTGATTCCAATATCCTTGCTATGATAGCCGTTCCAAAAGCAGGATGATCCACATATGCATCACCGGAAAAAAAAATTACATCAATAGAATCCCACCCAAGTTTTTCAACTTCTTTTTTACTTACAGGTAAAAACGAGGGCATTATTTGCTGGAATGGTTTTTATGGAAAATCTTTAAGCGTTCTTCTAGAACCGGAATTTCACTTCTGTTTATTTGCGATACACAGGCTCTTAATCCATCTTTGCGATCACTGCCTGTGATAGTAAGTGAAATAGCACTTACACCATAATAGAGCAGTTCTTCCAGTAGTTCTTCTGAAGTAAAACCGGGATATGCAAAAGTAAAATAGAATCCGTCAGCTAATGGTTCATTTTCGTCTTTGTCATAAACAATGTAGAATCCGTTTTCGGTAAATACTTTCTTCAACAACTTGGCACGTTCGCCATACTCTTTCACATCTTGTACAAAATTGTATTTACCATCATTGGCTGCTTTTAAAATGGCTGCAAGACCATATTGAACAGAGTGTGCAACACCTGAAGATAATGAATATACTACTTTATATATTAAAGCATAGCCAAATTTATCGGTTTTGAAAACCGGTACAAGATCGGGATATGTTCTTTTGAATAATTTATCTGATACTGCTAATACTCCGATTCTTTGCCCTGCATAACTGAATGCTTTTGAACTGGAGATAAGTAACATATAATTATCGGTATACTTTGCTACAGTC
>CAZDUU010000272.1:0-4016 GCA_964508675.1 uncultured Bacteroidales bacterium
CGCTAAAATTGAATCAAATCAGCATTTTCCACCAGTAAAAATCGAAGGGAAAATGCAGGCAGGAAATATTACCGTTGAGAATTCAATCACCTCGCAAAATATAAGCGGCTTACTCATGTCACTTCCTTTATTAAAAGGTAATAGTAGAATTAAACTGAATAAACTCATCAGTCTGCCGTATATTCAATTGACTATTGATTGCTTAAAACAGGCTGGAATTGATATTGAAGTCAATAATAATTATACAGAATTTCTTGTAAAAGGGCAACAAAGGATCAAACCGTTGAACAGCGCCATTGAAGGTGACTGGAGTGCGGCTTCGCTCATTTTTGCCGCCTCGGCCATATATGGTGATGTTCAGATTAAAAACCTCAACCCGAACAGCTCCCAAGCGGATAAAAAAATACTGGACTTTATTAAAAATAACTTTAAAAACAACTTCACATGCCGTACCCAGGGAATAAAAGGATTTGAAGCAGACATCACTCATTGCCCCGATTTATTTCCAGCTTTGATAGTATTAGCAATGCATGCAAAAGAAAAATCTGTCATTTGGGGAATAAACCGCTTATTATACAAAGAAAGCAACAGAATTGACAGTTTTATCGAAGAATTCAGCAAGTTTGGAGTAAAATTCAATACCCAGGGGGACAAATTAATTATAATTCCTCCTGAAAAGATTTCGTCAGCCAGCATTGATTCACATAATGATCATAGGATTGCGATGGCTGCTACTGTTGCAATAGTCGGGACAAAAGAAAAAGTCACTATCACCAATGCTGAATGCGCAAATAAGTCATATCCCTCATTCTGGGAAGATTTAAAATGTCTGGGAGCTGATATTCATGAAAGAGTATAAAATTGTAAGGCATAAACGTATTGCTTTAATTCAGTTTCCTATATTATTACAATTTAGTGAGCTGATACATTTTTCGACTACACGCATGGGTGGGAACAGCAATCATCCACAATCTTCACTCAATATGGGATTTGTAAGAACAGATTTTACAAATAATGTAATAGAAAACAGAAAACTGGTTGCAGAAGCATTAAATTTTCCAGTTGAGAGTATGATTTTCTCACGTCAAACCCATAGCGATCATATTGCAATAATTTCTGCTGAAGACAAAGGGAAAGGAGTTTTTTATAAACCCACTGCTATTCAGGACAACGATGGATATGTGGTTTCTGAATCCAATATTTGCCCTGTTGTAATGACAGCAGACTGTGTCCCTGTTTTTCTATATGACCCGACAGAACGAATTGCTTCTGTTGTTCATTCCGGGTGGCGTGGAACTGTTCAACATATTTCGTCAAAAGCAGTTGAAATAATGATTTCAAAAGGGACAAAGCCCCAAAATATCGTTGCTGCGATTGGCCCATCTGCCGGAAGTTGTTGTTACGAGGTAGGAGCAGAGGTTCTGGAACAGTTTATCAATGCATACGGAAATGAAGCTTACCGTTTTTTTTCATCAGCGAAACAACCTTTCACTGTAAATCTGTGGGATGCCATTCGTACTTCGCTACTCCAAAGCGGACTAAAAAACTCAAATATTGCACAAACCGATTTGTGTAGCATGTGCAACCAACATATGCTTTTTTCATCTAGAAATAACAACAGGGTTACAGGCCGAATGGCTTCGGGAATTATGATAAAAAATAAATGATCCTAATGCATTCGCTTCATTTTCTCTGAAACCAATTCTCCGTTTGTTGCAAAGCTCTCTGCCGGAAGCTCATAAAAGGCAATTACAATAGCTTCTTTGGGAATATTGGTAATGCGATGAATTTCATCAGTAATCACTTTTGCTATTTCAGCTTTCTTTTCAACGGATTGTGGTGTAAACGAAATTTCGACCAGTGGCATATTTAGTCTCCTTTATTTAAATCTATTACAAAGTTATTGAAATCATCCGAATAAAAGAAACAAATAAGGCATCCGAATTATCAGATGCCTTGTGGGCCCAGTAGGGCACGATCCTACGACCCCCTGATTATGAGTCAGGTGCTCTAACCTACTGAGCTATGGGCCCTAATTTGGGAATGCAAATTTACAATCTGCATTTCAATTTTCCAAATTATTTTTTCCTGTTGGCACGTTTCCTTTTTGCTTTTATTTTCATTCCGTATGCCATAAAATACATTACCGGAACCATTATCAATGTCAGGAAAGTTGCGAATAACAACCCAAACACTATGGTCCAGGCAAGAGGTCCGAAGAACATTACGTTGTCACCGCCAAAATGAATCTGGGGATTGAATGAAGACAGAAGTGTTTCAAAATTGACGCTAAATCCAATAGCTAAAGGAATAAGCCCAATAATAGTACAGGAGGCAGTAAGCAGAACCGGTGTAATTCTTATTTTTCCTGCCTGAATAATGGCATTCCTGGTTCTATAACCCTGCGACTTTAGAATATCTGTAAACTCTATCAGTAATATACCGTTTCTTACAACAATTCCACCCAATGCAACAATTCCTAACCCAGTCATTACGATAGACATGGACATACCTGTCAGCATATATCCTATCAATACGCCAATCACACTGAACAATACTTCGCTCAATATAATAAAGGTCTTGCTGAATGAATTAAACTGTGTTATCAGGATAAACAGAATTAGCAATAATGATAAGAGCATTGCTTTTGATAAAAATGCCATAGATTCTTTCTGGTCTTCCTGTTCACCGGTTAACTGAATATCTACTGATTCTGTTTTATTAAATTGTGAGAGTGATTTTTTAATAGTCGATACGATTTCATTGGCGGTATAACCAGTGGCAACATTACCGGTAATGGTCACAACACGCTTTAATTGTAATCGCTTGATAGCACCAACATTATTGACATATTGAACGGAAGCCACAGATGAAATAGGAATCTGTTTCAATTGTCCGGTATTCATATCGCGGAAAATGATTTTAGCATCAAGAAGCTTATTAATATTATGTCGGACATCTTCGCTATATCTTAGCTGAATTGGATACTGATCTTCAAAATCACGGAATTTAGAAGCTTCTTTTCCTAATAAAGCATTTCTTATCTCCATACCAATTTGTGCTGTCGAAATTCCCTGTCTGTTTGCCTTTTCCCTGTCAATGCTAATGATAGCTTCAGGTTTACCCATTTCAAAATCGCTTTTTAATTCTGTTAATCCGGGTATTTTTAAAGAATCGATATAATGGAGTAACTTCTGCGAAGTAGTCTCAAGCTCACTGATATCATCTGATTTTATTTCAATATTGACCGGCTTACCTGTTGGCGGTCCCATTTTGTTCTTCTCAATAGTAATCATGGCACCATCAATGCCTTTAATGTTTTCACGCAATTTATCCATACATTTCATGGTCGAAAGTCCGTGTCTTTTAGAGAATTCAACGAAATTAATGGATATTTTACTCTTATTTGACTTCACAGATGAATTATCAAAAACATTTTCTGAAGCGCCTTTTGCAACGTTAACAATAACAGATTCTACAATAGGATTAAACTCTTTTATTGCATTATTTACCTGCACTTCAAGCAACCTGGTAATAGAATCGGTTTTCTCCACACTTGTTCCGATTGGCAGTTCAGAATAAATATTAATGCTGTTAGGCTCATTGTCGGGAAAAAAAACTACCTGTGGCTTTACGACTCCCATAAGGAAGAATGTAACAAATAATAATATTATCAGGCCCCAAAATAAATGATATGGATTTTTACCCCGAATTGACCATCTTATCAGTTTTTCATATTTAGACATTAAATTCGGATAATATCTGTGCTGAAAATTCCATATCATTTTTCTACCTATCAGAATATGGAACCCATACAATGCTGCAAATATTATGAACAGATTGCCAAATGATGTAAGCCCTACCAGATGGAAAAATCCGCTGATTGCCAATAAAACAGCAAATGATCTTAGCCATTTCTTCTTTTCAGTCACCTTGTATTCATTACTGTCTTCCAATGTCATAAATTGAACCGCAAAAACAGGATTGAATATATAAGCAACAATTAACGAAGAGAA
>CAZDUU010000273.1:0-4006 GCA_964508675.1 uncultured Bacteroidales bacterium
TGTTACAATGTAGAAATTACTTACTCCGTTTTGTGAAACTGAGATAGTACCTGCTGTAGAGTTAACCACTGCATTTGAGACCTCATTCCATTTGTTGTTCTGAGCATCCCAGTTTTTAACTTTTAACTGACCGGAATTAGTATTGAAACCGTTTGACTGCATGTTGGTAAAATGGAATTGATATTTCACCATCGATGCAAAATTCATTTGTCCGCCCATACCCCCAGACTGACTCATCCCATTCATACCGTTTGGCAAGAATGTAGCTACTTCAAATGCGGCTATCGTATTTTGTCCATCAGCACTTGGAACATCTTTAGGGAACACTTCTAATATTTGGCAGAATAAAGAATCAGGCATCATACCTCCGCCACCCATCATCCCGCCCTGATTCCAGCCGGGATTAACTTCCATCCAGTCTGTAGTATCACAGGGATTAAAAAAGCGCTGAGACATAGTCATATTTTTGCGAATCCAACCGCCCCCCATATTATAGCCCATTTGAGTTGAGTCTCTCCAAATTTTTCCGTTTAGTTTATTAACTATCACCATATTCATGTAGCTTGTTCCCATTTCCCAACCGGAAATTGTAACTTTATCTCCGCTTTTTGGAAGTTTGGCTCCAGAAGCTGGGACATACCATGGCGGACCAAAATTTAGATTATAATCCGGTTTACCATCGTTGTTTGTATCAAGATAAAAATGGTTGTACATAAAAGTTGAGTCAGCAAGAATGGTACCGTTAAGATTAACGACCTTTAGTGAGTCATGATTCATCCCAAAAGCATAACCCATTCCCATATGTTGAGATCCACCCATCATTGACCCAAACCCCATGTTGTTCCAATACGCATCATTAGGCGAGCGCCAGAAGTTTCCATTTATTGTATAGACAACAACCATAGGGGTTATGTTTATCATACCGTTAAATAATCCGCCCGTAATTGTGATCATATCACCAACCTTAGGTCTTACAGCCTTACTACTGTCAGGTTTGTACCAGTATGGTCCAAAGTTCAATATGTAATCCGGTTTGGTATCGTTGTTAACGTCAAGATAATACATGCCGTTCATCATGGATGAATCAGCAGTGACTTTACCGGTAAGAGTAACTAACTTAAGTGAGTCGGGATTAAAATTCCCCCCCATCATCCAGCCTTGACAAAAAGTTAAAGCCGAAGCTAAAAACACTATTGCAAATGAAAACCTTAATTTCATTTTATTCTCCTTTATAAATTATGAAAATTACCTAAACTGAATTTCTTAATAACAGGATAATTTCAGGATTCGTATCTATTTAATAAATCATGACCTTTTCTATAGCATAAACATATTATCAAATGAAATTAAGGTCTTTGACATCCGCATAACCTGACTCAAAAAAGTAAGAAAGAACAGTTACTTTTCTATTATTAGAACACATAAAACAATGAATGAATATTCTTAACTATTTAGTGATGCCCCAAATGCCCACCACCTGTGGTTGTAGCAGTATCCATAGTAGTAAAATGCATCAGCATATGGCCACTCATTTGAGTACCGGAATTACTTCCCATCATTCCTCCCATATTTCCCATATCGCCCATTTTTTGATTCATCATGGAGACCATATCTTTACCTACATGCATCATATATTGCATTTTGGGAACCATCATTGAATCAGGAGTAAAAGTACACTTGGTAAAAGTTGAGTTCCAGCTAAACTTCCCGGACATACTATGTTTTGCATCCATGTGATTCATCTTAGCTGTATCTCCCATAGTCATATTCATATCGCCATGATTCATACTTTTGCTGGTTGGGCATGTTGAATCTGCCATATCACGCTGGCTTATTAAATGAAAATTATTTTCAACAATTTTTGCATCAACCGGCTTTGCAAACGATAATACTATTTTTTCATCAAGCCTTACACTTTGAGCAAGATCAGTTGGGCTTGTGGTAAAGCTGCCTGTCTGATCAGGTGACATTACATCGTTACTATTTTTACTGCAACCGATAAAAATTAGCGTGGTCAAAAGCACTGATGTACTTATGATAATTTTTTTTAACTTCATGTTATCCTCTTTCTAAAATATTAATGTTTATTTTTATTATTTTTAATTGTTTCCTAAAAGCGCAATTCATTATCTGTCCTTTTTACCAATGAATTTCTTTCCGTCTTTACTAAGATTTTTGGAGTACTTTTCAGGTTCAGCAGCAAACTTTTGGGGGCAAACCTTACAGCAAAATCCATATTCTAAACCATTATATTTTACTGGTTTTATTTTTTTGTCCACTTTGTATCCAAGGACAGGGCATACTTTATTCCAAATATTCTTGTATTCTGTTTTTTTTATCAATTCATCTTTATGAAGATTTTCATAGTATTCTCTTGATTCTTTATCTTTTATATTGCTATGATCCATTTGAGGTTGTTCACTTTTGTCTTTTTTTACATCGCTTTGATGTCCCTCATGTTGACTAAAAGATGGTACATTAAAGAAGAACAATGCAATCAACGAAAGATAAATGATTAGATATTTTGGCATCACTATTACTCCTTTTGTTTATGATTTTTTATATTTTCTTTAGATTATTATTTTATCCAATTAATGAGCAGCTATTCCACCAAAGAACCCGGTAATTGAAATTAGTAAGAATACAATTGCACCAATTAACCAAGCGTATTTTTTAAGTGTTTTGTTTATTAAAAATCCTGACCATATCCACAACATAATAACTGCGGCATATCCAAGTTTTTGATGAAGTTTAACGACCCATTCCTTCGGATCACCGAGAAAAGTTGAGAATTGAATTTGGCCGGTAATCAGTGTTAACAGGGACGATATAGCAGAAAAAATAACCAGGAATCTGATAGCACTATCAAAGGTTTTCCACTTGAAATTGATCAGAGTCATTAAAAAAGCAATCAGTGACAATCCAACTGTAAAATGCACGATCTTATTATGCAAGTGTTCAGTTAGTGCTAGAAATATATCAAGCTTATACGGCACTTCAATCTGTTCTTCATGTTGATGTTCTTCGATTTTTGAAACTGAATCTTTTTTTATCACGTTGGTATTATTCATTAAGGACACTGAATCAACTTCCACTGTCTTTTTATGAATATCATGCTTTTTGTCAACATGCGCTATACTATTAATATTGAATAAAAATAATATAAAACAGAGTGCCAAAAGTACAGTTTTCATTTATTCACCTTTTTGTTGTATAAAAGTTATATCTTTAACTTTTATAATATCTTATTTATACTTACAGAAATTCTAGACTTTGTTTATAAAATCAAGGATTACAGCATAAATTAGCTTCTTAAACCACCATATTTTTGATCTATCACTTTCACTACAGAGTCTATCGGCATCGACTGTTCAAGATAATTCCTTATAATACGGCGCTCTTCTACTGCAGTTGGACAAGTACACAGTTCAAGTGGTTGTACAATGCAATCGCCGCAGTTGCATATAAATTTTGAGGCCACTTGTGTTACACCTAAATCGACTGCAGAAAATTTTCTTTTAACTCCATTAACCGAATCTTTGTTGTCGTCTACAGCGCTGCCACGTATCGAAAAGTCCATAATAACTATCGTTAATATTGAACCGAATACAACAGCAAAGGCAATTAATATAGGCTTCAAATTTCTTGTTATTGACACAAATCTCTTTTTTGAATCTTTGAAAGATGATTCTTTCATTCTTTTTGTTTTGGGTATGTTTTTTCCTTTCTCATTTTTGATTTTTGTATCCTGATTTACAATTGATTCTTTTATTTCAAAAGGTTTACCACATTTTATACAATGAGATTCAGAAACATTGCTTTTATAACCGCACTTCCTGCAAATAAAAAATATCTCATCGTCTTTTTTTACTTTTTCAAATGATTGCCCGCAGTTCATACAATATTGGGCTTCATTCAAATTAACGACACCACATTTTTTACAATTCATAATACTCTAATTCCTTTTATATAGGTTGTTTCTATTATTAATTCAGGAACTACTCTT
>CAZDUU010000274.1:0-3990 GCA_964508675.1 uncultured Bacteroidales bacterium
GCCAAATATGTAAATGAACTTTATAAATTGGGTGGAAGTCAGTCATTGCGTGGATTTGACGAAGAAAGCATAATGACATATGAATATTTGTTGATTTCCGGAGAGTGGAGATGGGCATTAGACAATGCTACCCAGATTTTTGCTTTTTACGACAGGCTGATGTATAAATCAATAGCTGTTTCAGATAATCCATGGGGTATAGGAGTTGGGGTCGAGTTAAATACCAGTGCCGGGTTGTTTTTTATTTCTTATGGTATTGGAAGCCAGTTTAACCAGCCGCTTGAAATGAGAAACTCAAAAGTTCATTTTGGTTACAAGAATAACTTCTGAAAGCAAAAAAAACGTCTTTTTTTTTAACCCATGCATCATAATGTGATTATTTAACGTCTATATTTGTAATTGTAAAAAAACAAATTTTTTTAAACTTAAATTTATACATTATGATTAAAAAATTATTAACTTTTAGTACCTTATTAGCATTACTGCTGACTAATGCTAATATTTTTTCGCAAATTAGTCAGGGAGGCGTTCCTTATAGCTTTACCAAAGAAGGGACGATGCAATTAAAGAGCGCAATTCAGACTGTTACAATGCCCTTGGTTAATGTTGGAACATTAACAGCGGAGGACATGGTAAATGATTTAAGAAAAGATATTCCGTGGCGCTTTGGCTATAGAATGAACGTTGATTATAATAATCATAATTCTGGCACATGGGATTATTTAGCAGATGGTAGTAAACTTTGGAGATTAAGAATTTACTCACAGGGAGCTTTAACTTTAAATTTAATTTTTGATCATTATGAAGTACCTGCTGGAGCAAAGTTGTTCATCTATAATCAGGATCATAGCGATGTGATTGGAGCATTTACTGATTTCAACAATCAGGCAGATCATGTTTTTGCTACTACATTGGTAAAAGGTGATGCAGTTACATTAGAATATTATGAACCTGCAAATGCCGCTTTTGAAGGTAAATTAAGCCTGACAAGCGTTACTCACGGTTATCGTAGTGCTGATGATTATGCTGAAAAAGCATTTGGAGAATCAGGCTCATGTCAGGTAAATGTTGCCTGCACATCAGTAAGTTCTGGTTGGGAAAATGAAATTCGTTCAGTATGTATGTTAGTTACCAGCGGAAGTGGCTTTTGTACAGGTGCATTGATTAATAATACAAATAACAATGGAACGCCTTATGTGCTTACTGCTAATCACTGTTATTCCACACCATCATCATGGGTTTTTTGGTTTAACTGGCAAAGTAGTACATGTACCAACCCATCTTCCTCTCCTTCCTATAATTCAATTTCTGGCGCTACATTAAAAGCACGCTCTACAACATCAGACTTTTGCCTTGTACAAATGAACAGTACTCCGCCTTGTACTTATAATGTATATTATGCCGGATGGAATCGCACAACAACTGCACCTAGCTCAGGTATGTGTATTCACCATCCAAGTGGAGATATAAAAAAGATAACAGTAGCCGGTACCTTCTCTATTTATGATAATTATGATGCTGGTAACGGGGCTGCTGATTGTTGGAAAGTTTTATGGCCGACAACCGCATGTACAGAACCTGGTTCTTCTGGTTCTCCTATTTTTGACAGTAACCATTTAATTGTTGGTCAACTTTATGGTGGACCATCATCTTGTGGCGCTGCTTCATCAAGTATGAACGACTATTTTGGTCGTTTTCATGTTTCATGGGATGGCGATGGAACCAGTTCATCCCGTTTAAAAGATTGGCTGGATCCGGCTGGAACAAATCCTACTACTTTGCAGGGTTATGATCCTTGTGCCGTAACAACTTCACTAGATGCTGAATTAAATGTAATTACAGTGCCGACAACATCGTATTGCTCAACTCAATCGATTACTCCAACTGTTGTGATTAAAAATATTGGCACAACTACTTTGACATCATTAGTTGTCCGTTATAACATTGATGGAGGAACAAACGTTTCTCAAAACTGGACAGGAAGTTTAGCTACTTCTGCAACAGCAACGGTTACTTTCCCTGCAATTACTTTAACATTGGGGAGCCATACGTTTAATGCTTCATGCACATCACCTAATGGTGGAACCGACGAAAATACTGCGAATGATACCAAGTCTATTTCTTATACAGTTTCTACCGGTCAGTCACTACCGTTTACTGAAGGATTTGAAAGTACAACTTTCCCTCCCACAGATTGGGTTATCAATAATCCAGACGCCAGTACAACATGGGCAAGAAAAACGACCAGTGGCAACGGTACAAGTACGGCATCTGCTTATATGGATTTCTATAATTATGATGCATCAGGTCAGATCGATGAGTTGATAACTCCGGCTATTTTACTTCCTGCAGGAACTGTTCAAATGACTTTTAATGTTGCATATCGTCAATATAGTTCTTCATATAGTGATGGATTACAAATTTATATTTCAACAGACTGTGGAACAACTTATAATTCAACCCCTATTTATGATAAATCCGGTTCTACTTTGGCTACAACAACCGCGTCTTCATCGGCATTTACTCCAAGTACATCTACTCAATGGAGAATGGAAACAATTGATTTATCTGCTTATGCTGGCAATAGCGTAAAATTGAAATTTGTTGGCATCAATGAATATGGAAATAATCTTTATATAGATGATATTAATATTCAATCAGTTGGTTCTATTCCTGTTGCCTCTTTTACCGGAACACCAACAACAATTTGTGCAGGTCAAACTGTTACTTATACAGATGCTTCTACTAACACCCCTACATCATGGTCATGGACTTTTGCAGGTGGAACACCTTCAACTTCAACAGCCCAGAATCCAACAGTAACTTATAATACAGCAGGAACTTATGATGTGACTTTAGTTGCGACGAATGCTTCGGGTTCAGACACTGAGACTTTAACTGGGTATGTTACAGTTAATTCTTCAAGTGCAGCCAGTATAAGTATTTCTGCTTCTTCAACAACTGTTTGTACAGGGGCAAGCGTTACTTTTACAGCAAGTCCGACCAATGGTGGAACTTCGCCCACATATCAATGGAAAGTCAATGGAAACAATGCCGGCACTGGAAGTACATTTACTTCTACAACACTTGCTAATAATGATATTGTGACATGTACTATGATTTCAAATGCAACATGTATTAGTGGAAGTGCTACGGTAACTTCAAATTCAATCACAATGACTGTAAATAGTTCATATACTCCAGCAGTTTCAATTACTGCATCTTCAACAACAATTTGTTCAGGCACTAATGTGACATTTACCGCAACTCCGACTAATGGCGGAACTCCATCTTATCAATGGCAGTTAAATGGAAATAATGTCGGGCCAAATAGTGCAACTTATTCAAATTCAGGTTTGAGCAATGGAGATGTGGTTTCCTGTATAATGACATCAACCTTAGGTTGTTTAACTCAAACGACAGCAACATCTAACTCAATAAATATGACAGTCAATGCTTCAGTTACACCAACTATTCAAATTTCTTCTTCAAGTACTAATATATGCCAGGGCGAAAGTGTTACATTTAATGCTTCTGTTACAAATCAGGGAATAAGCCCGATATATCAGTGGCAGGTAAATGGCTCGAATGTTGGAACAAGTAGTAATAGTTATACAACAACGAATATAAATAATAATGATGTTGTAACATGTGTATTAACATCCTCTGAAACCTGTGCAAGTTCTAGTTCGGCTACATCAAATTCAATAACAATGACTGTGAATTCATCATCTGTTTCAGCTTCATATACTTATACTCAAAATCAACTTGATTTTACGTTTACCAATACTTCAGCAGGAGCAACAAGTTATCTTTGGGATTTTGGTGATGGTACTACTTCTACATTGGAAAATCCAACTCATTCTTATGCAACTTCCGGAATATATGTAATTACTTTAACTGCATATGGCACTTGTGATTCGAACCAGGTTATGCAATCTGTAAATGCGGTGGGAAGCTCTATTTTAAATAACAGTAATTCATTTGGAG
>CAZDUU010000275.1:0-3965 GCA_964508675.1 uncultured Bacteroidales bacterium
TTAGAACTTCACCTGCTGTAAGAATTGTATCTATTTCTAAAATAGTATAAAAGGGATATATTGTTCTGCTAGCAGCAATTCCATTGACTTTAATTCCTGCACGAAGCATAACGGTATGTCTTCCTGTTTCCAATACAGGAAAAGTAGTAGGCATTTCGTAAGTTCCCTGACGGTTACCGTCAATATTAACCCACATATCAGAAATATTATTTGTATTTGCTCCCTGGGTCGAAAAATCTGTTTCAACTTGAGCACTATACACTCTTAGATATGAAGGTATTTCTTCCTCTTTATCCCACTTTTTGCAGGAAGCAAATAAGACAAGAATTAATACTAAAAAATAAAAATATCTCATGCTCTTTTTTCAAAGCTAAAAACGAAAAACATGCAAAGATATTATTTATTTTACGATTCGAACGAAAATTTTACTTTATCCATTATCTCAAAAGCAATCTTCAAAGCATAAAAAGCATGCTCTAAAGTTACTATGGGAGTTGTATTTTCATTAATTGCTTTTACAAAAGCCCTCAACTCTTCTAAAATTGCATTATTAGGAATAACTTCAGGATATTCTGAAACAATTTCAACCGGGGCACTATCAAGTGTTGAGTTACTTTGTTGATTCTGTCTTGCCCAGATAACTTCTGCTTTTTTATTCAGAAAATCGACGGTAATGCTATTGTCTTTTTGAAACAATTTAATGTTTCTCATATTTTCAATAGAGATACGGCTCGATGTCATATGAGCAACACAACCATTTTCGAATTCAATGCGGGCACTGGCAACGTCTGCGCTGTTTGTAGCAACAACTGCTCCATTGGCGTTGATTCGTTTAATATTTGATTTTACCGTATGCAGAATAATATCCAAATCGTGAATCATCAGATTAAGCACCACGGAAACATCCAGACTTCTCGGAGTAAATGGTTGTAACCTGTGTGCCTCGATATACATAGGCTTGTTGATATACGACTCAACAGCAATAAATGCAGGATTAAAACGCTCAATATGGCCAACCTGAACTTTTACACCTGCTTCATCTGCCAATCTTATCAGATGTTCGGCAGTCTCAACATTGTGCGTTACCGGTTTTTCAATAAAGACATGCTTCTGATGGCGAATAGCTTCCAGCGCACATTCGTAATGGCTGACTGTAGGAGTAACGATATCAACTATATCAATATCATTTAATATTTCTTCGTATGATGCGTAAGCCTTAACTTGCAGATCTGAGCTGACAGCTTTCTGAACCATTGGATTTACATCATAGAATCCAACCAGTTCAACCTCTTGCAAACTTTTTAATGCCTGAATATGATATTTGCCAAAGTGCCCGGCTCCGATAACTCCTACTCTTAATGCCATTTTATTTGCTTTGTACAAATGTAAGCTATCTGTGCTTAAAGCAAATTATCTGATAAAACTACTTTTCAACAATTAGCTTTTAATAAGTAAGATGTTAATTAATAAATAAAAGCTTTGTTACATATGTTTCGCTACCGTCATCGTTGGTTGAAAAAATCAGATATACTCCGGTATTTACACGATTTCCAAGCAGATTTTTTCCATTCCAATTTGCCTGTCCTCCTTCAGCCGTTGTTTCATAAACCAGATTTCCGGCAATATCGGTTATTTTGACATGTGCATTGGCAACGAGTCCTCTAACCGCAATATTTCCCTGGTATTCTGGACGAACAGGATTTGGAAAGACTTCTACATTGTGATGAAATTCTAAACCTTCTGTTGCAGTACTTCTGAATGAACAAATACCCTTATCTGTGGCAAAGAATACCTCACCTGACCTTGGGTCAATAGCAATATCATTTATACTGTTTGAAATAATTGGGCTATTATCTGTCTTAAAATGATAAATTTCCTTCTGACAATCGGCAGACATCAAAAAAACCCCACCGGATAAAGTACCAACCCATTTTCTGTTTGCTCCGTCAATAGCCAAAGCCGTAATAACTTCCGATTCAAAAAGATAATTTGCCTGACCTTCTATTTCATTGGGTAACTTAATGCGTTGAGCATAAAACCCGCTGCTTTCAAATACCTGTGAAGGATTATAGTAAAATACCAGTCCTTTTGCGGTTCCAACCCATAAAAGTCCGTCTTTATCTTCAACCAGGCTGTATATATCATTTGAGATCTCTTCACCTTCAGAACTTACAATTGAAACTTTCTTAGTTTTATCATCAGTCAAATCGTCCAGGGTTCCATTTTCAGAATAAGCAAACATTCCACCGCCTTTGGGGAATATAATCCATTTAATTCCATCATTTGTACAACAAATTTCACCGGTAATTTTCGTTCCACCCATTGCATCCGTTAATGATATGGATTTCCAAGTTCCGTTTGGTTTTCGAACAGTGAGGTTATTCTGGACTTCAGAATTGATAATCCAAAGATTGCCATCCTTGTCAAAATCCAATCCGGTTACTCTGACATAAGGCGAACCCGGAAAAATATTCTCTAAAGGACTATTGGTATCATTATAAACCTCTGTTACATTTCCATTGTTAACCTCAACAAGACCACCTCCATAAGATCCAAAATATGCCTGTTTAGAATTTTTGGGGTTAACCCTCACAAAGCAGACATCTAATACACCTGCGAGTTTTGAAGAATTGATACCATTAAGGCTGGTCCATTTTTCATCGTTAAACCTGAATAATTCTGCTGCCTTCCATTGACTATTCCATGCGCTGTTTAATGCCCCCCTCGCAACCCACAAGTTATTTTCTCCACAATCTATTCTCATGCAATCATTGTGTAAAGGTCCGTTTGGTAATATATTTGCAACAAGGACATCTAAATTTCCTTTTTTTCTTAAAAACATGCCCCTATTGCCATCAGCAACCCAAAAATTATCAAACTTATCATAAGCAGCGTCAATAGGATAAATTTCCCATACATTATAAATTACCGATTGCAAATTCTTTCCACTTATTATTGTTGCCTTTGTATATTGTGAAACAACTATCTTGTTACTATTCTGGGATAAATTTGAAATTTTATTGATACTTGTATCAAACACGCTCCATTGCCCATTTTCTTCTACATACAATCTGTCACTATTACTGGCTTCAGATTTATAGGCAGTCCAGATATAACCATCAAAATAAACAATTGACGTAAAGTCCCCGTTATAATCAGGAATATTCGTAATTTTTGACCAATTTTGAAAATTAGCAAGATTTACTCCGTTTAACAGCGCCTTGTATATACCCTGGTTACTTGCTGCATATACATAATTATCAGAAAAAGCTATTGATTGCACATTCACATTTGAAGCATTGTTGCCAATGAAATAACTTTCTTTTATTTCATATTTATCTATATCAAGAACAACTATTCCAAATCCACAGGCTAAATATGCGTATTCATTATAAAAAGTAATTCCATTAATTGCTTTATTCCCTATAATTTGCTTCTGATAAATATCTGAAACATTTATTATTTGTTTATCTTTTATAATATCAATATTCCCGTCATCATAACCAACAACCAAGATTTCTTTTTCTTCATTATACTGAATAGCTGTAACAACCACATCAGACATCCCTTTGGTTTTGTCCATTTTGGTTATGGAATTGTCTTGTGTATTATAGGTAAATAAGCCACCTTCGCTCAAACAGTAAGTAATATTTTTTGCAGGAACTATTTTCTTACCTTGTGAATAAGACAAATGTGTACGCCATTGCAATACAGGAATTTGCGAAAACATAGTGAATGAAGTAAAAAATAATAAATTAATAGCTAACAGCTTCATCATAAAGAAAAATTTTAGTTAATAACTAAAAAAAGTTCGAAAAATTGTCTTCTGTAATAATAAAAAAGCCCTTCAAAGGCAATAAAAACTCTGAAGGGCTTCATTTGTTCAGTAAAGATTAATTTATAATTTCAACCCATTGATGTGGATCCGGTATATCACCAAACTGAATTCCAAGTAATGTTTGATA
>CAZDUU010000276.1:0-3946 GCA_964508675.1 uncultured Bacteroidales bacterium
ATCCAGGAATATCCGCAACCAGCTGCTGCTCCCATTGAACTTGGACTATAAAATTCAAATCTAATCCAAACAGTTGATTTAGAAGCTGCAGTTGCAGAAATATCTAGCTGAACATTTTCAGGGTTTCCTGACATATCATTGTTTCCATAATATTGATTAACAGGGTATTTTACCCAAGGACCAGAAGCGCTTGTGTTACTTACGTAAACAAAAGTACTATCATAATAACGCTCATATAATTCCTGGAATTTTAAAAATACTTTTTCATATAATGAGCAATTGATAGCATTCGCAGTTGTTAAATCGCCTATCTGATTTCCGGAACAATTTAAGTCTGAATCAAATAATGCAAAATTACCACCTGAAGTAGAAGAAATTGTACCAATTGCATAGCTACCACTTGATCCGGTAGTACCAATTTGCCAGTCATAATTACCAGCACTATGTGAAACAGACCAATTAGCTGGTGTTGAAAAATCATCACACCAAATTGACACATTAGGGGTTCCGGGTAAGACGGTGATGTAAGCTGTCTTTTCTATGGTTTGGGTTCCGGCTAAAGGTGTTGTTGTTGTAAGAGAAACTCTATAAACTCCTTGTTGATTATAAACAATATTGGTAGGATTTTGAACATTAGAGGTTGCCGGAGAACCGCCTTCGAACTGCCAGCTCCAGGAGGTTGCACCATTTGTTATGTCTGTAAAATTAACAGAACTTCCTTCGTATATAGTCGTCGGGGTTCCATAAAAATCAGGATAACCATTAAATGGATCGTAACCATTTACGGTAGTTGAACCTGAAGTTACCGGGTCTAACCATGTTTTTAACTGGGTCGTCGTGCCTCCTGGTGTTTGATCCCAGTCATACCAAAATTTACCATATAGATTAGAGCCGGTCAGGTTTGTGCAATCGGAGTTTCCACCTGATAATTGACCAACTACTTTTTTGTTTTGATTAAATAAGGGAGAGCCGGAAGAACCACCTTCTACTACACCATGACCATTCGCAGTGGCTACATAAAGTACATTCCATTCGGCATTTGTTGCGGAGACCATTCCTGTTCCTCCATTAAAAGTTGAGGAGGTGGCGGTTGAAGTAAATGTTGAGATTTTTTTGATATCACCTGCAGGGTGATGGATACCTACACCACTTGTTGCGGCGGTGGAACTTCTGTCCCAACCATTATAATAGGGATGGTAAGACTGGGGAGGGGCTGTATTTAATTGTACAAGGCAAAAGTCTGAGCCACCATTTAACGGACTATATGCTTTTAAAGTACAACCGGTAATAGTATTATAAGCGGGTTCGGTACTTTGAGTTGTACAGGTAGAGGATTCATAATTAAAATAAAATTGCCATTGGTTCATATCTGAGGCAGAAGCATATGGCTCTGTATTTGGTGCAGCAGCATCTGGTAAACCATGGCAGTGGTCTGCTGTTAGAAAATATGGAATACCACTATTGTTTGTGGTGTTTACCAGACCTCCTGTACACCAGCCCCACGTTGTCCCGTTTTTTAACCAGATTTCGGCTACACCTTTCTTTTCGGTCTGCCAGTTTGTTCCTTCAGAGCAGTTGATATTTACTTCGCAGGAACCGGAAGAGCCCCAACCAGTTGTTTTGGTTAAATCATACCTGTTTAAAAATGGCACATCGCGATACACATAAATTAACTCGCTTATGCTAATATTTGGATTTTCGGGTTTTATTGAAAAGTTGTTCGGGGTTATTTTGTCACCGTTTACTTTGCCACTGAATTCGTTCTTTATTGGTTTTGTGGGAAAATTAATAGGAGCTACGTATTCTACGTTAATAATAGAACCTTGTACGAGTTCTGTTGAGAATTCTTCGCCTTTGGGATTGGTTTCATTGGTGTAAGCACCGAGAACCTGTGTGTGGTATTCGTTATAGATATATAACTTGCCTCCCTGAGGGATATAAAAGTGATCATAAGCTAAACCTAAAGCTTTTGCACCGGAGGTCGTTATTTTTAGTCGCCAGATTTTTGTACCATTTGGCATTACGGTCCAGGTACCTGAGTTAGACATGTTGTAATCTACAGAGATAGAGCGCCCTGCCCATAGAACACCACCACGAGCCGCATCTTCCTGGATGGCCTGGTCTACATCTATCGGAGATACTATCTTTTCTTCGTAGATATCCGTCGACGATTGAATGGAGAAGCTGGGAGGTGTCCCACCTTTACTCGGTTGGGCGTTTAATTGTACTGAAAAAAGTACAAGAAAAAATAAGCCCAGCATTAAGTAGCTGATTTTTTTCATAAAAATTTGGTTTAATCTATTATTAATAATCATATTTTTTTCGCAAACAGGTAATTATACGTAAAAAGAAACTTCAAAGTTACTTCAACTCTTAAAAAATGTCAAGAATTTAAAAATTTTATAAAATGTTTTTTTTTTTAGCTTTTTTATTTATTGATTATCTTGCTTTTACTAATTGTCTTTTTTCATTAAACAGTCAAATAACATCGTAGAATTATTCCCTAATGTTGAATCAAAACCTTAGAAGTAACTTTTGTTTCGTTTACAACGAACTCTAAAAAATACAGCCCATTTTGGAGCTGATTTGTATTAATCAGGCACTCATTTTTAGACACTAAGGTTAAAGTTACCGGGAAAGTCTTACCTAAAACATCTTTTATAGATAATGCTTTAATCTTCTGATTTTCTTTTAAGCTTATTTTTATAAAATCGGAAGCAGGGTTTGGATAGATTGAAAAATTATGACTTTCATTGAAATCAATAATATTGCAATTATCAACATAAGCAACGACCGGAACTTTTACACTATAGCAATCAGGTAATTTTATTTCCCAATTATAATAATAATAATAATATCCTGTAGGATTAGTTTGAGCACTACTTGATTTAATTGTAAGTATTCCATTAATGGTGTATGGATAGAACGCTACTAAATTATTATTCCTCCATAAATCAGGGCTTGCGGGAGCAGATAATCTTAAATTATTTTGTATGGGCAACTCCATTTCCAAAAATATTCTGCTAACCCCGGATTGAATATTAATAGCTCTTGATTTTAAAACAGTTCCCTGAGAGTCATTTAATGTAATTGTCCTTATACCAGTACTTCCGGCATTTACTTCTACTGAAACAAGTTTACAAGCAATAAAACAGTCAAAAACAAGATAATGTTGAGTAGAACTGGTAAAATAACCACCGTCCGAGTTAGACCTTAAATCTCCGACAAACTGAGCTGGGTTTAAAATCGCATTTTGAACCCAATATGTCGTAGACTGGCTAAGTAGAGGAGTTATCAAGGTATCTCCGCTAAAATAGGGTATTGTATCTGCCTGATTTAAGTACCATAGTTGTGTGTCATTTCCTTGAGAAATAAGTGTGTCCCTCATATTAACACATGTTGTATCTCCAAATACAACTGGAGCTTCAGGGCGAGAAATAGTAATAAAATTTGAGTAGCTGAGTGTATCACTGCCAAAGCTATTTGAAACAATTAACGAAACAATATAATCACCATTATCTAAATACTCATGTGTCGGATTTTGCAATGTAGAAGAGGTTCCGTCACCAAAGTTCCAAAGCCAGGAAGTGGGACCGTGTAATGACTCATCCATAAATGAAATAATTCCAGAACACTCGTTGAGTGGCTGAACCGAAAACTGACTGACAGGTGCCGTGTTTAATATTTCACATTGCCAAACTGCTTCAAACCCAGCCTTATTAACACCCGGATCAGAGTGAAGAAGAATTGTTAACGCGCCACCTGTTGAGGTTATGGTTCCTGGAGATCCTGTAGTGTTGCAGTAGCGACCTAAAGAGGTGCTTGAAGTGCTCGTTCCATCAAATATTTCAACATAGTCATAATCGCAATAACTCTGGCTTCCCGGTTCAACATCGAAAAAGTTGAAAGTAAGCGTAAGTGTATTTGCACCAGTCGGAGCAATGGT
>CAZDUU010000277.1:0-3925 GCA_964508675.1 uncultured Bacteroidales bacterium
TTACATCTCCATATTTCCTGAAAGCTTTGGCTGTCAATAGCATGAATATATTGACTGTTGCTTCCCAAAAAAATAACTCCCTTGTGTGCAACCGGACTTGAGCGAATGCTGGAAAGGTAATAAAACGATTGTTTTATATCAAATAATTCAGGATTGATGGTCTCTGCAATATATCCGGTTCTGAAAGCATTGTTCCTGAAAGTTGCAAATGATTCGCTGTACTGCTCTTTTGATAATGAAACAATGGAGCGCGTAATCTCAAATAATTGTTCAACCTGAACAAGACTAGTCTGGGTTTGCTGTAGTATCAGATTTTTGCTCATAATGCTTCAGTTCATCGAGTTCTTTTTCGAGTTTGGTTTTAGTTTCGGCAAAATAAGAGTCCCAATTCTCCAGTTTTAAAATAAACTGATATGTCTGTGATTGAGTGACCTGCACATAATCATTTTTTAAAACGCCAACATCATGTTTAAGTTTGGTTATTTTTGCCCGAAGTGCTTTTTTGTCGTTTATAGCTTCATGGTCAGCATGTAGGATCCCGCTTTCGAGTTGTTGCAAAATCGCTTCGACAGTTTCTACATCATTGTTGAAATATGCTTTATTGAGCTGGACAAAAATTTCTGCTGCCTGACTTTTCACTTCTTCTTTTACAGCATCGGGATGGCAGAGTTTACTTGCTTTTCTGAAAGCAAATTGAAGCCTTTGTTTGAGTTCTTCGCTTAAATTCCCTTCTCTTTGTTTGGGTACATTTTCCCAATTTTTACTGAATTGTTCGTATTGTTCCTGTGTTTTATCGTGTTCGTAGCGTGCGTCGGGGTTGCTATCGCGCATAGATTGAAAAAGCTTTAACCGTTCTTTTAAAATATCGCTGATAATGAATCCAAGTTCCTGGTAATAGCGAATCCTGAATTGAGTTATAAGTTTGTCTGCTTCTGTTTTTTGCGTTGTAAGAACCAGAAATTGAGTCTGAAGCATTTGATAAGTTGTTTGTAGTCCCGTAATATCAATATTGTCAATATGATCGGGAATGTCGTTTTTGGTTTTTATAATGCTGCAAAGTTCAATGGCTTTTTTGTATTCTGCTTTTTTAATAAGCTCTGTCAGGTTTTCAATTTCAAGCGAAGGATGAAAGAAAAACAACGCTTCTGATTCTTCAAGGGCAGCGGAAAGGTTTTTGTTTTCGAGTAACTGAATGATGGTTTGCAGGCGCTTATGCATGGTTTTGCTTGTTTTTAAAGTGTCTGGAATCGCCCCATTCGCCGTAACCGATTTCTCCACCGGCGAATTTTATTCGCATTTCAAGGCATTTGATGCAATCTTCAGCATCTTCATCGCTACAAGGTTTGTTTTCGTAAAGAAAATATTTGTCGCGGTATTTTTGTGGGGTAATGTTTGGCATGATGATGTTTGCTCCAATGGTTATGGCTTTTTCGCGACCTATTGGGTCAATTGCCTGTAAAGCGGTTGTAGAAGCAATATTTACATCTTTCATCATAATACGCAGAATGGCAATCATTTTAAGTGTAAGGTCGTAACGTTCTTCGAGTGGCATCAGCGTAGAACTGAGTTCGTATAATGGTGTTTCTGCATGCTCGATGTAAGGCCCCATTCCGCACATGTCAATGTCGAGCTCTTTCATGAAAAGTAAATCACCGGCTAAATCATCATAAGTTTGGTAGGGAAGTCCTATCATGACACCGGTTCCGACCTGATATCCTACTTTTTTTAACGAATACAAAGCTTTTTTACGAATATCGTAATCGTGTAAGGTGTCATTTGGATGAATTTTTAAATATAAATCTCTGTTCGACGCTTCAATTCTCAATAAGTAGCGGTGTGCACCGGCATTGAACCATTCCTGATACGTTTCTTCCGATTGTTCTCCCAAAGAAAGCGTAATTCCTAATTTCCCTTCAGACAATTTTTTAATTTCGTTGATAAGATGTGTAATGTGATGAATATGACTGGGTGAACTTATTTCTCCAGCTTGCAAAACAATACTACCGTAATTTTTTTCAAATGCAAATCCGGCTGCTTCCAAAACTTCCTCGTCAGTTACGGTGTATCGCTCAAGTTTTTTATTGTCTCTGCGTATGCCGCAATAGTAGCAGTTTTTAGCACAAACATTTGAAAATTCAATCAGCCCTCTGAAAAAAACCTTTTTCCCAATATATTTTTCCTTAATTTCTTTTGATTTTTCTAAAAGATAGGCCCGGTTGTCACCTTTACATTGAAGTAATAAGGTTATTTCTTTTTTCGACGCAATTCCGGTTTCTATAAGCTTGTCAACAATTTCGCGCATAATTGACCTTTTTTCTTAGCAAAGGTAAAATAATATTTTAATCTATTCAATACTTAAATGTCATAATTTTATAAAAATCATAAATGTCAGAATATAAGTTAAATAGGCTTTAAACAGTCGTTTGTCATATATTTATAATGACAAACATCATTGGTATTTCTCAAATAATACGAAAACTTTGTCTGTTTTTTTAAAAATCGGAATATGTTAAAAGTTGATAAACACCCTATTTTAGAAGTTCCCAAGCCGGAAACCATTGTTTTTAAATATCAGGGAAAGAAGATTAATGCAGAAAAAGGATTTACTATTGCAGCTGCTCTGCATCAGGCAGGATTTCCTGTTCACAGCCACAGTTTAGATAACCGTAATCGTAGTCTGGAATGCGGTATTGGTAAGTGCGGTGCATGCGAAATGCTCGTTGATGGCGTTATTCGTCGTATCTGCATTACCAAAGTAGATAATGTTAAAGAAGTTTGCGAAATTCCAAAAAATTACGCACCTTCTGCTGTTCCTGTTAAGACTAAAGAACCTGTTAATGTCTATAAAACCCAGGTGGCTATTATCGGCGCAGGTCCGGCAGGTCTGGCTGCACGCGAAGCTTTGAATCAACATGGGATTAACAATATTGTTGTAGATAATAACGGTAAAATCGGCGGTCAGTTTTTAATGCAGACACACCAGTTTTTCTTTTTCGAAAAAAAGAAAAAATTCGGTGGAATGCGAGGGTTTGATATTGCCAAAACATTAGCAGGCGATGATCATACAGGCATTTTTCTCAATTCTACCGTTTGGGATGTTCTTGAAGGTAAAAGGTTAGCTATCAAAAATATTGAAACCGAAGAAATTTATTATATCGATGCCGATGCTTTAATTATTGCAACCGGTGCTGTTCCATTCATGCCTACATTTGAAAATGACGATGTGCCCGGAGTTTATACTGCAGCTGTTGTTCAGAAAATGATGAACAATGAATTTACATTGCTCGGAAAAAATATTTTGACCGTTGGTGCCGGAAATATCGGTTATCTGACCTCATACCAGTTAATGCAGGCCGGAGCCAACGTTAAAGCTATTATTGAAGCGCAGGATAAAGAAGGTGGTTTCCCGGTTCAGGCAAACCGCGTACGCCGTCTTGGAATTCCGGTAATGACTTCGCATATTTTGCTTAAAGCTATTCCAAATAAAGATTATACAGGTGTTACAGGTGCTGTGGTTGCCGAATGTAAGAACTTTCAACCTATTCCCGGAACCGAAAAAGTTATTGACGGAATTGACGCCATAAACATCTGTACAGGTTTGGTTCCCGACGATCAGCTTTTGATTAAAGGCAACGAAGTGTTTGGTCGTTTTTGCTACGGAGTAGGCGATGCCATACGTATTGGCGAAGGTACCAGTGCTGTTCTACGTGGAAAACAGGCTGCTTTTGAAGTGCTGGAAGCTTTGAGCAAACGCTACAATTACGAACATTACCTTGAAGTATCCAAAGAATATATAGATTCACAACAACACCCCGTTAAAATCATCGAAAAACCTTATTTTCCTGCAAAGGAACGCATGGATAAGCCTTTTGTGTTGATTGATTGCCTATATGGTTTTGCCTGCAATCCCTGTGCGTTTGCATGT
>CAZDUU010000278.1:0-3920 GCA_964508675.1 uncultured Bacteroidales bacterium
ATAGTCCAGGCTTTAATTTCTTTTGGTCCTACCGTGAAAAACGTTTTCAGTTTAAGCATGGCATAAGCCATTTGAACCAGACGATTGACGCCGGGTTCTGTCAAACCGGCATCGGCAAGAAACATTTCACGGTCTTCCAGACTTTCGAGTTCGGCAATCTCAGCTTCAAGCTGGGCTGCAACTACAAGACAATATGAATTCTTTTCTTTCAGATAATTTTCAAGCGATTGGGAATAATCATTTCCGTTTGTAACCGATTTGCTGTCAACATTGGCAACATACAATACAGGTTTTGCAGATAACAGGAACAAATCGGCAATTGCTTCGCTGGCAATATCAGTAAGTTCAAGATTTCTGACCGGGATGAAGTTTTCAAGCGAAGATTTTATTTCGATTAATGCATCTATCTGCATTTTTGCCTCTTTGTTTCCGCCTTTTACAACTTTTTCCAGGCGTTGGATTTTCTTATCAACCGATTCTGCATCGCGTGTCTGGAGCTCTATTTCTATATTTTCGATGTCGCGAACAGGATTAATATTTCCATCGGGATGCGGAACCATAGGGTTGTCAAAGCAACGAACCACATGAATAAACGCATCACTGTTGCGAATTTCATTTAAAAACTTACGGGCACTTTCGCTACCGGAATTTCCTCTTGCTAAGCCGGGAATATCGACCAGATTAACCGTTGCGTGAACTATTTTTTCTGTTTTCTGAAATTTTTCCAGTTCGTACAAACGGGCATCCGGAACCTGAATTAAGCCTAAATTTGCCTTGTCTGAGTATTGTGCTGTTTCTGCTTTAGTTCCTGATAAGCTGTTAAACAAAGTGGTTTTGCCACTTCCCTGAATACCAATAATTCCACACTGTAGTGCCATGTTTTTTTGTTGCAAAATTAAAAATTAATCTTAAAATATTACTCGTATCTCAACGCTTCAATAGGATCGAGTTTAGCCGCTTTATTGGCTGGGATATAACCGGAAAAAACGCTTACGGCAAAGCATAAAAGAACACCTCCAAAAACCCATAGCCACGGAACTACAAAAGGTCCACCTATTGCCAGCGCAATTAAATTACCAACAATAACGCCCAGCATAATACCGAAAAAGCCGCCTAATTGCCCTATATATATAGCCTCAAACAAAAATTGCTGCCGGATGACAGAAGGCGTTGCTCCCATCGCTTTTCGGGTGCCAATCTCACGCGTGCGCTCAGTAACAGAAACAAGCATTATATTCATTAATCCGATAGAAGCACCTATCAATGTTATTATTCCTATTAATGTTGCTGCTATTGTAACATATTTTATGTTGTCCATCAACATATTCACCAGGCTGTCGCTTTTAGAAATCTCAAAATTATTTTCCTCCGTTGTTCTTAATTTTCTTACAACTCTGAAAACTCCTTCAGCCTCTGCAACAGCATCATCGAGGTATTCCGGCACCTGAGGCATAACGTTAATTGTATAAGTATTACTTCCCGTACTAAACTGTGATCGTGCATTTTGCAAAGGGACAAAGCATATTTTATCGCCCCCGCCGCCAAAACTTGAACCTTTGGACTTTAAAACGCCAATTACTGTATATCGCCCGTTGCCGATAAGAATTTTTTTGCCAATAGGATTCTCATTTGCCGGAAACATCGTATTCTGTATTTCCTTACCAATAATAACCACAAAAGTTCCCTGCATTGCTTCCTGAAAAGAAAAATTTCGTCCCTGTTCTATTTCATAGCCAGATACCGCAAAATAATTTTCGTCCACACCGAAAAGTGAAATATTGGGGTTACTTTTTTTTGATTTATACTTAATAATTGCTTGTTGTGAACCTCTCATTGAAATAGATATTGTAGCAGGGAAATCATATCTTTCTTTAAATAATTGTGCTTCACGAAATGAAATATCTTTATAATCAATCCTGTCTCTTTCGCCATGTCCCTGCTGTATAGACCAGCTTGTTATTCTGAATGTATTTGAGCCCAGACTTGAAAAGTTTGAACTTAATGAACTTCTTATTGCCTCGATAGAGGTTAAGATGCCAATTAGGGCCATAATTCCTATAGCAATAATAAGAATCGTTAAAATGGCTCTTAATCGGTTTACTTTAAGACTTTGCCTGGCTATCTTAAAATTTTCGAAAAACTGGGTTCTATATCTGGTAATAAAGGACATATCCTTTTTGAAACGACTAAAGTACAAAATAAAAATGAAATAACAGGCAACCTTTTTTCATTTCTCTTCGTCTTATTTTTGGTTGCCCCCAATAACCAATTCACTAAACCAAATCGAAAAATTTAGGGGCTGATGTTTCAGCCCCTTTATTATTCTGTTAATTTTTTCTACCCGGATAAACTTTTAAAGCTTCTGCCAAAACTTCCATTGCGTTCTGAATGTCTTCTTTTTTTAGCACATAAGCCAAACGGCATTCATTTTTGCCAAGTGAAGGGTTGGAATAAAATCCGCTGGCCGGAGCCATCATTACGGTTTGCTTTTTATATTCAAAGCTTGTGAGCAGCCATTCGCAGAATTTATCAGAATCATCTATCGGAAAAGAAGCAACGGCGTAGAAAGCTCCCTTAGGCATAGGGCAATAAACTCCCGGAATCTGGTTTAGCATATTGACCATCAGGTTACGACGTTCGATATATTCGTGATAAACTTCATCGAAATACCATTTCGGGGTATCAATAGCCGCTTCGGCTGCAACTTGTCCGTAAGAAGGAGGACATAAACGTGCCTGGGCAAATTTCATGGCAGTCTGCATTACTTTTTTGTTTCTGCTGATTAAAGCACCCACACGCACACCGCACATGCTGTAACGTTTCGAAACGCTGTCAAGCAGGATTACATTTTCTTCCAATCCTTTGAGATTCATGGCTGAAAAATGTTTTATGCCGTCATAGCAAAATTCTCTGTAAACCTCGTCAGCAAACAAGTAAAGATCATATTTCTTAATCAACTCGGATAGCTGTTCCATTTCTTCTTTTGAATACAGATACCCGGTCGGATTATTTGGATTACAAATTACAACTCCTTTTGTTTTCGGGGTAATAATTTTTTCAAATTCCTCAATGGGAGGAAGTGCAAAATTATTTTTAATGGAGGAAACAATAGGTTTTACAACGATTCCGGCCTGAATGGCAAAACCATTATAATTAGCATAATAAGGTTCGGGAACAATTATCTCATCACCGGGATTGAGGCAGGTCATAAAAGCAAACAAAACAGCTTCACTGCCACCATTGGTTATAATAATATCATCGCACGAAATTTCTATTCCTACACTATGATAGTATGTAGCTAATTTTTTACGATAGGATAAATTTCCTGCAGAGTGACTATATTCTATTACCTGCAAATTATTGTCTTTTACAGCTTTTAAAGCAACTTCAGGAGTTTTAATATCGGGTTGACCGATGTTTAAATGATATACTTTTATTCCTTTTTGTTTTGCTTGGTCTGCAAAAGGCACCAGCTTACGTATGGGTGAAGCAGGCATCATTTTTCCTTTTTCTGATATACTAGGCATATTAAAAAATTTATGGATTAGATTCTTCTTTAGCTTTTTTTACTTTTCCCTGGATGGTCAGTATTACCGGAGAATTCTGTGCATTGGAAACCACTGTAATGGTTTTGGCAAACGAACCTGCAAGGGTTGTATTATAGCGTACTTTGATAGTTCCCTTTCCGTTTTTCTTGATTGGCTCTTTGCTCCAATCAGCAACGGTACAACCACACGAAGGCTCACATTTGGTGATGACTAATGGTGTTTTTCCGGCATTTACAAATTCGAAATAATATGTTGCATCGCTTCCATACTCTAAGGTCCCGTAATCGTGAATTGTTTTTTCGAAAAGCAGATAAGGTAAATGCTTTTTCTTAATAACCGTATCCTGCTGGGCATTTAAAGCCAGATTTAAAC
>CAZDUU010000279.1:0-3912 GCA_964508675.1 uncultured Bacteroidales bacterium
ATGGTACTTTAAGTTTCGGAGTTTTCAAAGTATTTAATGATGAATCAGTAACAACAAAAGCTTTATTTGACATTAATCTACATGCTTTTAAAGATTTTCAATATCTTTATATTCCAACAGGTAGTTTATTTACTGCAGATGATGGCTCATATATTGACTTTAATGCCAAAGGTTTGTACCAGGCAAAGAGTGAAAATAAAAATTTCAATGTTCCGGGTGTTTCATTTAATGCAGCAATAGAGCTTACAAACAAAGAATCACTTACAAGTTTTACTTTTGAGGTGCGGCAATTGGGAGCAGCTTTCCTGAACCGAAAATCATATTATGCATCTGTTGACACTTCTATCAGGTATGACGGAGTTGAAGTGAGTCAGATATTAAGCAATCCGCAATATAATTCAGGAATATTGTCTGATGACAGCATTAGTGATTTATATAAAAAGCACATGGACACAACAGCTTCTACTATGATGCTTCCTGAAATAATGAAGTTTGCATTTTCAAAAAAGTTTAAAAGTAAAATCTTTGATGAGTTTAATGGCGGTTTATCCTATTATTTCCATACGATGCAAAATATTCCAGAGTTTTATGTCTCGCAATCTCTTAAAGCATCAAAATCAGTTATTGCAGGTATAGGAGTCAGTTACGGAGGATTTACAGATTTTTCCACACATTTAAAGCTAAAAGTATGTGTAAAAAAAATTGAATTTGACCTTAGGGCAGCCAATCTGATCAGTTACATCGATAATAGTTCGTCTTATAATACCTATGTTTTTCTTGGCATTAAGAAATATTGGTAGTTTCGTCGTTTTGCCAGTAAGGAATCTCATTGTTTGAGTCATCGTCTTTTTCTTCTTCGTTCATCCAATCAGGCTGATCTTCGGGATAATAATTTTCGTCTTTGAAAATAAATGCCAAAACTATCCCCAATACAAAACCTGAAAGATGTGATTCCCATGAAATTTTCCAGTCGATAGGAAATAGACCCCAAATCAGACCACCGTATAAAAACACGACTAATAGCGAAACGGCCATTAAACGCATGCTTCGCAAAAGTGCCCCGCATGTAAAAATAAATGAGGCAAGCCCGTATATTATACCGCTGGAACCAATATGATAGGCAGGACGTGCGCCAAACCACACCCAGATGCCTGTTACAAAATATAGTAAAATAAAGACTTTCAGCGCAGATTTAGGATAAAAATAAAAAAGCATTGTTCCCAAAACTAATAAAGGCAATGTGTTCGAAGCTAAATGTTCTAAATTTCCATGAATTAACGGTGAAAGAAAGATTCCCGGAATACCTTTCAGGTGCAGCGGATAAACCCCGAATTTACTAAAGTCCCAATCAAAAAGATATTCGCTTAATGCGATAATCCAAAGAATAATAACAAATATAAAAGGTATAAAAAAGCTTAAACCAAATCGTTTTTTTTCTATTTGAAATGGTTTCTGCATCCTATTTATTTAAAAACGTTAAACCAAACACCTTCTTTTATAGCATATGCAGAGTGAATTGCTCTTTTACATTTAAAAAATTCCAAAATCGTTCTAATAAACAACGAAGCAACAGGAATCATTTCAATTCTTGTCATGTCCATTCCCTGAATGTCCTTTCTTTGCTCATACGATGAAATAATAAGCAAATCAAGTATTCTCCAGAATTGCATTAAATTGATTTCATTCCAGGTTTTACTCAAATCAACAGGTTTTTGATGCTGTTTTATATGCAAAATATTAGCTATGGTGTCAAAAGAACCTGATGAGCCAACCAAAGTATCAGTAGGAAATTCTGATAAAGCATTCCGGAGCGGACTTAATTCTGCTCTGATGTATTCTGAAATTTGCTCCATTTCTTTTGGAAGAAGTGGGTCGTGTGGATGAAACATTTCAATAAGTCTGGAAATGCCTAATTTAAAGCTTTCTCTCCAAAATATTTCATGCTTATTTCCTATAATCAATTCGTTACTTCCACCGCCTATATCGAGCATAAGCACTTTTTTTTCTGTCAATGGCACTGCTTCTCTAATCCCGTAATAAATATATTCAGCTTCTTTTATTCCTTCAATTATTTCAACTTTTGCACAGGTAATTTGCTCAATTTCAGAGGCAAGCTGGCAACCATTTTCAGTAGTCCGGAATGCTGACGTTGCCACAATCTTAACATGCGTTGCTTTTGATGTATTAATCAACTGTGTATATTCTTGAACAGCCTGAATGGCTCTTTCGTATGCATCCGGTGCAATAATGTTTCTTGATAAACCACCCTTGCCTATTTTTACACTTCTCTTCTCTCTAACTATTTCAACCATTTTTCCATTCACTTTATCTGCAATGAGCAAATTAAAAGTATTGGTCCCCAAATCAATAACAGCACCTCTCATCTTAGTTTTTGTATTTTATCCACTTATATAAATCTTTGTACGTTACTTTTTTACCATATAATAATATCCCGGTTTTGTATATTTTTCCAGCAACCCAGGTGGCTAATATAAACGAACCAACTAATAATACTGCGGAAAGAAGAACTTCTGTCCATGGAACACCAAATGGTATGCGCATCATCATTACAACAGGACTTGTAAGAGGAATCATCGAAAACCAGAAAGCGATTGGTCCTTCGGGATTTGTTGTAATGTTGGTCATCAAAACAATTGATAATATAAGCGGAACTGTTATTGGGAGCATGAATTGCTGGGTATCGGCCTCATTATCAACAGCTCCTCCAATAGCAGCAAACAATGCCGAATACATTAAATATCCGAAAATGAAATAAAATAAAAATGAGAATATCATTGTACCAAAGTCAATTAGTTTGAGAGAGTCAAACATGGCTGTAACTTCATCGTATGAAATATTTTCTTTTGCGTTGCTTAAAGCAGCTGCATTCCCTTTGTCCATCAGGCTGACACTTTGTGCCTGTTTTTCAAAAATATTTTTATCCTTTACCAACGCTGTTGATGCAATGCTTATCAATGCAAAAGTCAGTACTGCCCATAATACAAACTGTGTAAGGCCAACCATTGCTATTCCAATAATTTTTCCCATCATCAACTGAAATGGCTTTACAGATGAAATAATAACTTCAACGATTCTATTTGTTTTCTCTTCTATAACACCTCTCATCACCTGCGAACCATACATAAAAATAAAGAAGTAAATGAGCAAACCACCAACAAATCCTAAAATCATCTGTAAGTCGCTGGATTTTTCCTCACGGGTTCCATCATCATTAAGTTTTATAACTCCAACTTTTACTTCTGTTTTAACTGACTGAATTACTTCGGGGTCAATATCCTTTTTTATCAGTTTAAAACTTTCAATCTGGCTTTTTAAAGCTGAAATAATGTGCATTCTTACTGTAAGACTAGGTTGTTTGGGTGAAGATAATGTTACCACCGGCGAAGACAGAATAGTCGGTGGAATATATAAAACGGCATAGTAATTATTCTTCGCAATTTCCTTTTCGGCTCCGGCTAATGTTTCTTTGTTCAAATAGGTAAAATGCAATTTGTCGGTTTCGGGAAGTAAATGATTGAAAATTCCGGAACTATCAACAACAGCTATCATTTTATCGCTATCATCCTCAAGTGAAGTCACCCATATTGGAACAATGAATAATGCTGCCATTAATATCGGACCAAGAATAGTCATGATGATGAAAGATTTTTTCCGAACGCGTGTTAAATATTCACGTTTTATAATGAGCATAATTTTTTTCATACCCTACTCTTTTGTTTGATTAACAACTTTAATAAAAATCTCATCCATTGAAGGCAAAAGCTCATTGAAAGAAGCAATATTGCCTACCTGAATCAGTGCCTGAAGCAAAGTATTTGTGGTGACTGACTGATCGAGCATACGGAAAATTATTTTATGTTTTCCTTCAATTTCTTCATGATTAACAATCTC
>CAZDUU010000280.1:0-3902 GCA_964508675.1 uncultured Bacteroidales bacterium
ATAATCTTTATAAGGAGAATTAACATTAGTTGATAACTGGACAGGATTAAATGGAACCGGATTTTCTACGGCATGCTGAGCAAATTCAGCTTTTTCAAGTATTTTTTTTGCTTCCACTATATCATTATGAACCTGAGCTTTCCCTAAATAGGTATTCAAATGGTCCACAGCATCCTGGTAATTCCCACTTTTGTATTCTACTTTTCCAAGTAAAAAATAAATTTTTTCATCGTAATCCGGATTTATCTCAGTCACTTTTTTTAATGAATTGATTTCATCCTGCCATTTTCTTTGTTCATGAAAAATATCTGCCAATAAAAGATAAGGTTCTATAAAATTTTTATCACGTTCAAGTGTTTTTGAAACAACTGTTTTGGCCGTTTCCAACTGCCCCTGATTGTAATATACCAATGCTTTTTCAAATAATTCAATGGCCTTCCTGTCCTCGGTTGAATATTTCTGTCCCCATGCGGGAATAACAAATAATATATATATTATAATAGGTATATATTTCATATTAAGGTATTTTCATGAATTTATGGCTTTGGATAGAAATTCTCCATTTTGGATTTTCCTTTATGTATTCAACGATGAAAGGCAATATTTTATTGAAAGCAGACCACTCAGGTTGTAAAAAAAGATAACAGTTTGAATTTACATTTTTTGCAGATTCCTCTGCCCAAATAAAATCTTCAACTGTTTGAATTACAACTTTTAATTCGTGTGCTTTTTCGTAAAATTCAGTCAATGGAGGTTGCCAGGGTTTAGGTGACAGGCAAATCCAATCCCAAACTCCACTATATGCAGATGTACCACTCGTTTCAACATGGCATACGATTCCTTTTTCTTTTATTAAACTATTTAATAATGTCAAATCATGTAAAAAAGGTTCCCCACCAGTAATTACAACATGATTTGATTTATTGTTGATAACCCGATTAGCCAATTCTTCTACACTTACCATTTGATGAGGGAACGATTGCCACGATGGTTTTGAATCGCACCAGTGACAGCCGACATCGCATCCTGCCAGACGAATAAAATATGCTGCGGTTCCTGTATATAAACCTTCGCCTTGCAGTGAGTAAAACTCCTCCACAACAGGCAATAAATTTTCTTTCATTTTAATTTTTAAAAATTTCCATTAACCTTTCCAAATGTATGCCATGCGAACCTTTTATTAGTACGGTCATATTATTTATTGGATTTTCATTTATAAATTTCATTAAATCTTCAACCGTTAAAAAGGCATGAAAATGGTTGTTCTTATTAAGTTTATAAAAATTTTCTCCGACCAGAATTGCCTGTTCAAAACCTCTGGACTCCAGCTGATTCAATATATTCTGGTGTTCTTCTTCTGTATATTTCCCGAGTTCACGCATATCGCCCAGAACCACCAGTTTATTTCCAAAGGGTAATGAAGCAAAATTACTAATTGCAAGTTGCATACTGGTAGGATTAGCATTATATGCATCCATCAAAATATTATTTGTTCCGTATTTAATCCACTGCGATCGATGGTTATTGGGCTTATAATTTTCTAAAGCTGTTTTTATTTTCTCAGGTTCTACTTTAAAAAAAGCACCTATCGTAATTGCTGCCATTACGTTTTCCCAATTGTATTCACCAATCAGATTTGTTTGGACAGAATATTCTTTTTTATCCGTTGAATTTAACCATATTATTTTTAATGCCGGCTCCGCTGTATATTCTATTGCCTTTACATTTACCTCATCTGATTTACCGTATTTAATACAATTAAGTTTTCCGGCATGTTCCCATAAATATGAATTATCTCTGTTTACGAATATCTGGCCATTTTTTGCTGCAATATGTCTGTATAATTCGGTCTTCGTATTTATCACTCCTTCAAAAGAACCAAAACCTTCTAAATGCGCCTTTCCAACATTCGTAATGATACCAAAATCAGGGTCTGCTATGCTGCTTAATGCTTTAATTTCGCCCGGATGATTTGCCCCCATTTCAACGATGGCAATTTCTGTTTCAGGTTTTATGGTCAACAAGGTAAGAGGAACGCCGATATGATTATTATAATTTCCCTGAGTAAAAATTATCTTGTATTTTTCACCAAGCACAGCAGCAATAAGTTCTTTGGTAGTTGTTTTTCCATTAGTTCCGGTAATACCAATGACTTTTGCATTCATTTTTTTTCTATGAAAGGAAGCTAATTCCTGTAATGTTTCGAGCGAGTTTTTTACTACAATTACATTTTCATTGTTGCCACTATAATTGTCGCTGATTGCATAAAGACATCCCTGATTAATTGCCTGATCAACAAAAGTATTCGCATCAAAATTTTCGCCTTTTAAAGCTATGAATAAAGATTTTTTTAATATCTTACGACTATCAGTACAAACCGTATAATTACATTCTTGAAAGATTCTGTATACTTCTTCCATTTTCATACCTTAATATTTAATCACAAACCTACACATTAATTTACTAACCGCAAAAATTGAATGATATAAAAAGAGCCGCTTATTTCTAAGCAGCTCTCCTTAAAATATTCAATAAATTTTTATTCAAATCCTCCTTTAGCAGAACCAACACGGTGCATAGCACAACGGAAACCTAAATCGTCACGTGATTGTTCTTCGTCCAGATAACGGCGTGTACCCGGTGACATCCAGTATGCACGGTCTCTCCAGCCACCTCCTTTAAATACTCTTGCACGATTATCAACCATACTTGTCATACGGTCACCACCACGAATAGCTGGTTTACCATTATCTTTCATAATTGGTTTTCCGGTGTTGTACATACGTTTTGAAGTTGTGTCATTTTTGTTGGCATCTTCATTATCGTAGTCAACGCTTGATTCAAAATCACCATCAAGGAAATTAATATTATCTGCTGTATTGTAATTACGACGATTAAATGCTTCATCTTCTGTAACATTTCTGTACTTAATACGGCCTAAGCTGTCTTTTTCTGCGATATTCCCTTCTTCATCACGTTGCTGTGTTTTATAAACATTTCCACGGAAAGGACGGAAATCTTCAGCATCCTCATATGTCAATGGACGATAAACATCCATAACCCATTCGTTTACGTTACCTGACATACAATATAGCCCGTAGTCATTTGGCCAATAAGATGTAACCGGACCCGGAATGTCATTATGGTCATTTAAAGCACCTGCCATACCCATATAATCACCTCTACCTCTCATTGTATTGGCACGTATCTGACCAACGTCTGTAGTTTTAAATCCTGAGCGGTCATCCACTCTGACATAGTGGCCGTTCCAAGGGTATATTCTTTCACTGAAAATACGTTCTTCTGCCAACATATTACCAATCAGGCCTAATGCAGCAAATTCCCATTCAGCTTCAGTCGGAAGTCGGTACTTAGGAAGCAAAATACCATCTTCCATACGTACCTTACGATAATCATTATTAGGATCTAAATCGGGCATCTGGTCACGAACAGCACCTTCGTACTGACCTGCCAGGTATGCTTCTGTGTTAAAGTTATTTTCACCTGTCTGACCTGTCGGATCCATGTAAAGTAATCCTTCACGAACCATTATCAATTCGTTAACGCGATCAGTTCTCCATGCACAATAGTCATTAGCCTGACGCCAGTTTACACCTACTACTGGATAATCCTGATATGCAGGGTGACGGAAATATAACTCAACATAAGGTTCGTTATAAGCTAATTTTTTACGCCAAACTAAAGTATCAGGTAATGCCATTTTATAAACTTCTGGATAATCAACAAAAACACGACGAAGCCAATATAAATATTCTCTGTAGTCAACATTGCGGACTTCGGTTTCGTCCATATAAAATGATGAAACAGTAACTCTTCTCGGGAAAGCATGCCATTCATATAATACATCCTGTTCAACACGACCCATTGAAAATGTTCCACCT
>CAZDUU010000281.1:0-3902 GCA_964508675.1 uncultured Bacteroidales bacterium
ATAATGAAGGAAGCAGAATAAGTGGTTGCTTTTGTATTCACGGAGGAATTATAAAATTATATAAAACCGGATTCGAAGGACGCGAACATATTATCCGATTTGCCAAAAAAGGCGAAATTATCGGCTATCGCTCCCTGTTAAGCAACGATTTTGCTTGTCATACTGCAAAAGTATTGGAAGATTCACAGGTTTGTTATATCCCGGGCGACACCCTGTTCAAACTTTTGGAAAGTAATCCCAAGTTTTCACTCGAAATGCTCAAATTGGCCTGTGTGGAACTGGGCGAAGCTAATGCCTTTATTACTGATATTGCCCAGAAAACAGTACGTGAGCGCCTTGCTGAAGTATTACTTATCTTAAAAGATTCATTCGGACTCGACGAAGAAAAGAATCTTCAAATTGTTCTTACCCGCGAAGAACTGGGTAATATTATCGGAACAGCTACAGAATCTGTAATCCGTCTGTTGAGCGAATTTAAAGATAATAACTGGATTGAAATTAACGGAAGGAAAATTAAAATCCTTGACGTTAAAGCTATTCAGAAAGTAGCAGCAAAAAAATGATAAAAATCCTTTTTTTAGGACAAAAAGAATAAATATTTTTACGGCTTAAATTTTAAGTTATGTCAGATTTAACATCAAAATATCTTGGATTAACATTAAAAAATCCGATTATTGCAGGAAGTTGTGGAATTACAAACTCATTAGATTCTATAAAGAAATTAGCGGATAATGGTATTGCTGCTGTTGTATTAAAATCGTTATTTGAAGAGCAGATTCTTCATAACGCTAATCAAAAGGTAAGCGAAAATGATCTGGATTATCCCGAAGCTTACGACTATATTAAAAATTACTCGAAACTTAATGATGTCGCAGCATATCTGAATTTGATCAGTCAGGTAAAACGCGAAACAAATATTCCGGCAATAGCAAGTATCAACTGCGTTTCCTCAAGCGAATGGGTTACATTTGCAAAAGATATTGAAAATTCAGGAGCTGACGCTCTCGAACTTAATATTATGATTCTATCGAGCAATCCGAAACTTTCGAGTCAGGATCAGGAAAAAATAATGTTCGATATTATTCAGGAAGTAAGGCAAAATACAAAACTTCCAATTGCAGTAAAAATAAACAGCCATTCATCAGGGTTGGCAAATTTTATACAAAAACTCGACTGGTCAAAACTTATACAGGGAGTTGTTCTTTTCAACCGCCAGTATTCTCCCGATATTGACCTGGATCAGATGAAAGTTATTTCTTCTCATGTGTTCAGCTCACCTACTGATTATGCTGAATGTTTGCGTTGGGTAGCCATTATGAGAGATAAGGTTAATTTTGATATTGCTGCTACTACAGGAATCTGGGATGCGAAAACAGTTGTAAAACAAATTCTTGCAGGAGCAGATGCAGTGCAAATAGCCAGTGTACTTTATAAAAACGGTCCGGCTTACGTTCAAACCATGCTTCATGAGCTCGAATCATGGATGAAAACAAAAGGATATAACTCCTTAAACGATTTTAAAGGCATGATGAGTAAAGATAAAATTAATTTACCGGCTGCTTTTGAACGTATTCAATTCATGCGTTATTTTTCTAATATTGAATAATTCGTAGTATGATTCGCAAAGTTTTCAATTTTTATGTAGATGGATTTCGGCATTTAAGTACCTTAGGAAAGACTTTGTGGATTATCATTCTTATCAAACTGTTTATCATGTTCTTTATTCTTAAAATATTTTTCTTTCCCAACCAGATGAAAAAAGATTTTAAAAGTGATAATGAACGAAGTAATTATGTTTTAGAGCAACTAACTAAAACCAAATAAATATGAATTTACTTGATGCTGCTTTAATAGATTGGTCGAGGGCGCAGTTTGCTCTTACTGCAATCTATCATTGGTTTTTTGTGCCATTGACACTTGGTTTATCCTTTATTATGGCCATAACCGAATCTATCTATGTAAAAACAGGCAACGAAGAATGGAAAAAGATTACCAAATTCTGGATGACCTTATTCGGGATTAATTTTGCCATTGGTGCTGCTACCGGAATTATTCTCGAGTTTGAATTTGGCACCAACTGGTCAAAGTACTCGTGGATAGTAGGTGATATTTTTGGTGCTCCGCTGGCAGTGGAAGGTATTTTTGCCTTTTTCCTCGAATCCACCTTTATTGCAGTCATGTTTTTCGGATGGGAAAAACTGAGCAAAAAGTTTCACCTGTTTTCAACATGGATGGTGGCATTCGGCTCAAACCTCTCGGCATTGTGGATTCTGGTCGCCAATGCGTGGATGAACAATCCTGTGGGCATGAGTTTTAATCCGGATTCGGCCCGAAACGAAATGCAAAGCTTTGCCGAAGTTGCATTATCGCCATTTGCTATCAATAAATTTTTGCATACCATCACCTCTTCATATGTCGTAGCAGCAATCTTTGTAATAGGAGTAAGTTCGTGGTTTTTGCTTAAAAAACGCCATGTCATTACAGCACGCAAAAGTATCCTGGTAGCATCTGTATTCGGACTTTTGTCGTCACTGGCTATAATAATTACCGGCGATGGTTCTGCTTATCAGGTAGCCCAGAAACAGCCTATGAAACTTGCTGCTATGGAAGGTTTGTATCAGGGGCAGAGAGGGGCCGGCTTAGTGGTTTTAGGAATGCTCAATCCTTCGAAAGAAGTAAATAATGATGAAGATCCGTATTACTTTAAGATACAAATCCCCAAAATGCTTTCTTTTCTGGGTTATCGCGATGGAAATGCTTTTGTTCCCGGAATGAAGGATTTGATATACGGAAATGAGCAATACGGTATTCAGCCTGTGGAAAAACGTATTGAACGCGGTAAGGAAAGTGTTGAAGCATTGAGTCAATACAAAGAAGCTAAAGTTACAGGCGATACGGCAACCATGAATACTTCACTGACTAAGTTCAGAGAAACCTTCTCCGATTTTGGTTATGCTTATTTCGACAATGTAGAACGATTGATTCCCAATGTTTCGCTGGTGTTTTATTCATTCCATATTATGGTGGGACTGGGATTTTATTTTGTGCTCCTGTTCCTGCTGGCATTATGGTTCTCGTTCAAAGACAAAATTCAGGACAAAAAATGGATGCTTCGCCTGGCATTATTTACTATACCGCTTGGCTATTTGGCATCTCAATTAGGCTGGGTAGTGGCCGAAGTAGGGCGCCAGCCGTGGGCCATACAGGATATTCTTCCGGTTTTCAAAGCAACCTCGCATTTGTCAGTGGGAGCCGTTCAAACCACGTTCTTCCTGTTTATGGCACTCTTTACCATTTTGCTCATTGCAGAAGTCAGGATATTAGTTAAACAAATTAAAAACGGACCTAAAGAATAAAGCATATGTTTGAATCAATGGAATTATCGAGTTTGCAGCAATACTGGTGGATTATTGTATCTATCCTCGGTGCTGCTTTAGTCTTCCTCCTTTTTGTTCAGGGTGGCCAGACTTTATTATTTCAAGTTGCAAAAAACGACCAGGAACGTTCATTGCTTATCAATACCTTAGGACGTAAATGGGAACTCACTTTTACCACGTTGGTTACTTTCGGGGGAGCATTTTTTGCTTCGTTTCCCTTGTTTTATTCAACCAGTTTTGGCGGTGCTTACTGGGTTTGGATGCTCATTTTATTTGGTTTTATAATTCAGGCAGTATCATACGAATTCAGGAGCAAAGCAGGAAACTTTTTGGGTAAAAAAACTTACGAGATATTTTTATTTGCCAATGGTTTAATAGCAACCGTATTCTTAGGAGCAGCTGTTAGTACATTTTTTACCGGCAGTGCTTTCAGTGTCGATGCGTACAATCTTTCCATGTGGGACTTACCGACACACGGACTTGAGGCAGCACTCAATATTCAGAATCTTTGTTTGGGTCTGGCTG
>CAZDUU010000282.1:0-3902 GCA_964508675.1 uncultured Bacteroidales bacterium
TTTTCAAATCAGCTTTTTTCTACAGATACAATAGCTGTTGATCTTAATAATGAACCTTTCAGGGATAAAAACGGAAAACTGGTATTCAGACCTGCTGGACACGGAGCATTGATTAATAATCTGAATGAACTGGATGCAGATCTGGTTTTTATTAAAAATATAGATAATGTTGTTCCTGATAAGCTAAAGGAAAGTACAATAATTAATAAAAAAGCCATTGCCGGTTTACTTGTATTTCTTCAGAAAAAGATTTTTGAGTTCCAGGAAGCAGTGGATAACAGGAAATTGGATTCTTTACTTATAAATGAAATAGTAGATTTTTATAAACAGTATTTTCATTTGAACATCAGCGAAAAAGGAGAAGAATATATAAAAAAAATCCTGTTCAGGCCTATTCGTGTATGCGGAATGGTGAAAAATGAAGGTGAACCGGGTGGTGGTCCTTATTGGCTATTGGATGATAAAAACAATGAATCGCTCCAGATTGTGGAATCTTCACAAATTGATATGAAAAATTCCAAACAGGTTGAAATATTTAAAAGTGCAACACATTTTAATCCTGTTGATTTGGTCTGTAGCGTAAAAAATTATAAAGGAGATAAATATAATCTGCCTGATTTTGTTGATGCTAACACAGGTTTTATTTCTCATAAATCTAAAGATGGAAAACCTTTAAAAGCGTTAGAACTTCCCGGATTATGGAATGGGGCGATGGCCAATTGGAACACTATTTTTGTTGATGTGACAATAGATACATTCAATCCTGTAAAAACAATAAACGATTTACTTAGGCCTCAACACCTTAATTATTAACAAAACTGTTAATATCATTTTGACTAAAGTTAACAAGTTTTTGACAAAAAATTGTTAATAATTTTATTTTTTGCAATAAATTTATCCTCAAATAATTTTTATATGAGAAAAAGTGTATTTATTTGGTTATCACTGCTGTTCTTGCAAATAACCGTTTTAAAAGCTCAGGTTTCTGATATGATTTTTTCATACCAGGCCGGAACCTATTCTGAAATATCAGGAGGAACTGTATTAGGCGATGCTTCAACAGATGATCAGAGATTTGTTGATGCCACGGTCCCTTTGGGTAGTACTTCAACGCTTACCGGTGTCGGTTTGCCAATAGGGTTTACATTTCAATTTAATGGCTATAACTTTGATAAATTTGCCGTTAATGCTAATGGTTGGATAAGCTTAGGAACTTCAAGCCTAACACCGTCTGTAGACATTAATTCAACTTCAAGTTATACGCCTTTAAGTTCAACTGCTACAAATACACCTACATATCTTCGATCAAGAATTGCCGCTTGTTCAAGAGATTTAGGTGCTCAGACAGGTTCTGAATTAAGTTATCTAACGACCGGAACTGCACCAAACAGGGTTTTAGTAGTTCAATGGAAAAATTATAGAAAATATAGTGCAACTGGTGATAATTATAATTTTCAAATTCGTTTATACGAAACCACCAATGTTGTTGAAATAGTTTATGGAACTATGACAAATAATACAACCTCAGCAACGCCTCAGGTTGGTTTGGGTGGAACTACTTCAACTAATTTCAGTAACCGAACTACTACAACAAATTGGTCCGCTACAACAGCAGGGACATCAAATAGTGCCACTTGTACACTTTCAAACACTATTTTTCCTGCTTCCGGTACTACTTTTAGATGGACACCTCCTTCTTGTCCTTCACCAGCACAATACACAGCTTCAAATATTACCTCCTCATCTATACAGTTAAATTGGACTTCGACGGCTTCTGAATTTCAATTAGAATACGGTTTACAAGGTTTTACAATTGGTGCTGGTACAAGAATTAGCAGCATTACAACAACAAATTATAATTTAACAGGATTAACCCCTGTTACAAATTATCAGGCATATGTTAGAGCAATTTGCGGTGTGGGTGATACCAGTAATTGGATTTCTATTTCATTTTCAACAACTCAAATTTTAGCTACATTACCATATTTAATTGACTTTGAATCAGGAACAGAAAACTGGTCCATATTAAATGGAACAGCAACAAATAAATGGACGTATGGTACAGCAACAGCAAGTAGTGGAACACACAGTATATATATATCAAACGATAATGGTGTTTCCAATGCTTATACAACTTCTTCATCAACAGTAGTTCATATATATAGAGATGTGACTTTTCCAACAACAACAAATCCTTTTAAACTTGTCTTTAAATGGAAAGGATATGGCGAAAGCTCAAGTTACGACTATTTAAACGTGTATATGATTCCAACTTCTCAATTACCAGTTGTTGGAACTCAATTATCAACAACTCAATTAGGAACTACATATAATCTTCAAAATACATGGCAAACAGCAAGTATTCAAATGTCAGATACATTAGCCGGTAAAACAAAGCGCTTTGTTTTTAGCTGGTATAATGATGCCAGTGGTGGAACACAACCTCCAATCGCTGTTGATGACATTCAAATTTATGAATTAACATGCCCGCCTCCAAGTTTAGCTTCTAATAATATTACTTCTACATCTGCAAATATTTCATGGACGTCTTCAGCTTCTGAATATCAATTGGAATATGGTACACCCGGTTTTACCATTGGAACGGGAACAAGAATTAATAATATTAGTACTTTAAACTACAATATTACAGGATTAGCTTCAACTACAACCTATCAGGTATATGTTAGAGCAATATGTAGTGTGGGCGACACAAGTACATGGTCAAATATATCTTTTACTACTTTGTGCCCGGAAATATCAACATTCCCATGGCTGGAAGATTTTAGCGGTGCAACATTTCCTCCTGACTGTTGGATGATAGCTCAGGGTGCTTTAGCCTCACCAATAACTTTTACATCAACAACTACATCTTATTGGGTTGCTGATGGTTTTGCCAACAATGGTTCAACCGGAGCAGCAAGAATAAATATTTATGGAACAGGAAGATATGAATGGTTAATAACTCCGGTTATTAATTTAGGTGATGGCTCATTAAATTATAAATTAGAATTCGATGTTGCATTAACTGCCTATGGCTTGACAAGTGCAGCAAGTACTTCAGGTACAGATGATAAATTTGCAGTAGTTATTTCCACTGATGGCGGAAATACCTGGACTTCAGCAAATACTTTAAGATTATGGGATAATCAGGGATCTACATCCGTATATAATAATATTGCAACAGCAGGTGAACATGTGATTATTAATTTAACAGGCTATACAGGTAATGTTCGTATAGGATTTTATGGTGAATCAACTGTTTCAAATGCAGATAACGATTTATCAATAGACAATGTTACAGTTAAGCAATTAACAGCTTGTCCTGATCCAATCAATTTGACAGCTTCAAATATGACAGGAACAACAGCTAATTTAGCTTGGACAGCAGGTGGAAGTGAGACTTTATGGAATATTGAATATGGTTTAGTCGGTTTTACACAAGGCACCGGAACATTAGTAAACGGAGTAACAAATCCATACACATTAACTGGTTTGAATCCCGGTACTACCTATACTTATTATGTACAGGCAGATTGTGGGGGAGGCGATGTAAGCCCCTGGTCAACTCCAAAATCTTTTACAACAACTCAAATTCCTGCTACGCTTCCATATTATATTGACTTTGAAACAGGAACAGAACAATGGAATATTATGAATGCTTCTGCTACAAATAAATGGAGTTATGGCACAGCTACTGCAAACAGTGGTACACATAGTATGTATATATCTGATGATAACGGTGTAAGTAATGCCTATAACACTTCTTCAACTTCAATCGTTCATTTTTATCGTGATGTGACTTTCCCTACAACTACAAATCCATTGATGCTTGAATTTGCATGGAAGGGTCAGGGTGAAAGCTCTTACTATGACTACTTAAAAGTATATATAAAAAGAAAAGG
>CAZDUU010000283.1:0-3901 GCA_964508675.1 uncultured Bacteroidales bacterium
GGGAACTCCGCACCTCTATGACCTCATAGGAATTAGCATGAATCCATGGTCTGACAGTGCCGTTGTAAAAACCACATTAGGGTTTGGAACATTATTCCTGCCTAAAAGAAAGTTCAATTTCAATCTTGAACTAACCGTTGCTAGTTTGAAAAAAATGAATGATTCGTACAACGATAATAACTTATTATATAAAGCTTCACTACGGTTTAATTATTTTATTTTTCATCATATTGCTGTATTTGCAGGGCCTTCGTACAATTTATATTTCAGCAGTAATGATAAAAAGGACTTTAGAGAAACCGTCACAGCTTTAAGTCCATTTAAATTCTCTTCGAGGCAAATTAGAAACAGCACTTTACTGGAATGGGCTGGTATTTCATTTGGTCTTAAGATAAAGATTTAATTAATTCAACTTTCTCTAGAAAAAAGCATCTATTTTGAAGGCAACTGTCCACCAAGGGTGCGAGCACGAAGTTGTCTGTTTTTCGATAAACTCAAAATGACAACCTTGAAGCTTTGGGAACAGATTTCAATAGTCAGTCTAAGCCTGTCAAAGACTTGACTATTTTGCCAATCTTAAGTTGACTTTTACTTGCCCAAAAGAAAGTTGATATGCTATAAAAACAAATTTTTCTGATTTTTTATTTTTCCCGATAGGGGTAAACTCCATTTTAGTTGTCATAGGTTTAAAATTGATAACTAAAAAATTATATCATGAGAACAACTTTATTTGTATCGCTGATTTTAGTCTGGGGAAATATTTTAGCCCAGGAAAAAACCGAAACTGTAGAAAAAAACAGACCTTTTCAAATCAGTCTGATTTACCCTCTCGGCACCAATGGCATGGAATCGGGAAAAATTTCCAACAATTTTTCGCTAAACCTGATAGCCGGCTATTGCGGAGGTGTTAAAGGAACTGAAATCGCAGGTTTTTCAAATTTCGATAAAAACGATGTCACAGGCATACAGATTGCAGGATTCTGCAATACCAATCTCGCCAACATGAAAGGATGCCAGATAAGCGGATTTAGCAATTATGACAAAAAAGTAAGTACCGGGTTATTAATCGCGGGATTTGCAAATACCGTTATTGACAGCTCTGTTTCTGCACAAATTTCAGGATTCAGTAATGTAACGGTTGGCAGTCATAAGGGATTTCAACTTTCAGGCTTCGGCAATTACGCACATGGAGACGTAAAAGGCACACAAATTACTGGATTTGCAAATGTTGCCAAAGGGAATACGGAAGGATTTCAGTTAGCCGGATTTACCAATATTACCACTAAAGACCTCAAAGGAGCACAGGTAAGCGGGTTCTTAAATTTTGCCCGAAAATTAAAAGGATTCCAGCTTGGATTCATCAATTATTGCGATTCAACCAGCGGTGTATGCATCGGCTTTCTCAGTATCGTAAAAGAAGGTTACAGGGTTTTGGAAGTGAGTGGCGATGAATCGTTGCCTGTTCAGTTAAGCATTAAAACCGGAACAGAAAAATTTTACAATATCCTTGCAGTAGGAGCAAAGCCAACCATCAACGAAATTGACTGGGGATGGGGTTATGGAATCGGAACATTGGTACACCTCGGTCAACACATAAATCTTAACATTGATGCTATGTCGTATGAAATACATTACGGCGAGTGGTGGACCAACAGCCTGAATCTGCTCAATAAACTTAAACTCAACGTTGAATGGAAATTGAAAAAAAATATAGGTATTTTCGGAGGAGCTTCATACAATGTGCTTGTGGCAGGAAAAAACGACAGCAATATTCCCACTCCGATTACAGACATTGCTCCATGGCATTCATACAAATACATCAATAAAAAAACAACGGTTTTATTATACCCCGGCTTTAACGTGGGACTAAGAATAAGTCTGACTAAATAAAAGTTCTAAAAAATGAAAAAATTAATATGGGCTTTTATCAGTGTGTTTATTTCATTCCAGCTTGCGAGCTCACAGGTGTTGACACAGAATGTAAAAGGCAAAGTGCTGGAAAATGAAACACAGACTCCTATTGCAGGAGCAACTGTTATCATTCTTGGCACAGATCCTTTGCTCGGAACGACAACAGATGCCGAGGGAAATTATAAAATTCCTAATGTCCCACTCGGGCGTTACAATATTCAGTTCAATTTTATGGGATATAATCCTGTGCTTATTTCCGAAGTTTTAGTCACATCTTCAAAAGAAGTGGTTATTAACGCAGGACTAAAGCAAATGGTAACTGAGATGAACGAAGTGACCGTCAAAGCCACTGTACGCAAAGACCAACCTATCAACACCATGGCATCAATCAGCGTAAGGTCGTTTACCGTTGAAGAAACCCGGAGATATGCCGGGGGATTAGACGACCCGGCACGTCTGGCTTCGTCATTTGCCGGCGTTACCGTCGGAAATATTCAGGATAATGCCATTATCATCCGCGGTAATTCTCCCAAAGGTGTTTCGTGGCGGCTGGAAGGTGTTGAAATTCCCAATCCCAACCATTTTGCAGGAGGGAATGTAGCCGGTGGCGGAGCTGTGACCATTTTCAGCAGCCAGTTGCTCGCTAATTCCGATTTCTTCACCGGGGCTTTTCCGGCAGAATATGGCAATGCATTGGCAGGAGTGTTTGACATGAAGCTCAGAAACGGCAATAACGATAAGATGGAAGATACGGTTCAGATAGGAATGCTGGGAATTGATGTTTCGTCGGAAGGCCCTTTTGTAAAAGGAAGAAATGCCACATACCTGTTCAATTACCGTTATTCTACTTTCGGCTTAATCAGCAACCTAGGGATTATTCCTTCAGATCAGATTCCAAAATATCAGGATTTGTCGTTTAAATTGAATTTTCCGCTTAAAAAAGCCGGAAATTTATCATTCTGGGGCATCGGAGCACTGGATGTAAACGAAGAATACGAAGAACCCGATTCAACCAAATGGGAAACAGACTGGGACCGGATAAAATATAAATGGAATCTGAATATGGGAGCCACCGGCCTGACTCACAAAATCATTGTCGGAAAAAACACGTATGTCAACACTTCTGTTGTGTGCTCCGGGGTGAACAATAAAATGGACGCCACAAGGCTTGACAGCAATTTAATTCTCAGACCCAACTGGTATTTTACGGATAATTCTGCTAAAACAACGGTAAGCTCATTTATAAACCATAAGTTTAATGCAAAATTCACGTTAAAAACCGGACTAAATTTCAATCAGCTGTTCTACAATATCAACCTGAACAGTACTATAAACGACGTTCCCGGAACATTTCAGAACTTTGTAAAACAGGATGGACAAAGCAGTTATACCGAATATTTTGTTCAGTCGAAATACGATATAAACAGCAAACTTTTTATACTTTCCGGTATAAATGCCAGTTTTTTTGCTTTGAATAACCACTACTCCATCGATCCGCGTTTCAGCATAAAATGGGAGTTCAGTCCCGGGCACTACCTCAGCTTTGGTTACGGAAAACACAGCCAGCTCGAAGAACTTAAAATATACTTAGTAAGCAAAAACGGAACGACTGAATATCCCAATAAAGACCTTGGTTTTTCGCATGCACAGCATTTTGTACTCGGGTACGACTGGAGCATCAGCGATCATCTGCATTTAAAAGTGGAACCGTATTTCCAGTATTTGTATGATATTCCCGGCATTCCTGACAGTTCGTATTCACTGATTAACTTTAAGCAGGACTGGTCGTTTATGGATTCGTTGTCGAACAACAGTGTTGGCAAAAATATGGGTATTGACATTACTTTTGAGCGTTATCTGTACCATAATTTTTATTATTTGATAACAGCTTCGGTTTTTAACTCAACCTACAAAGGCGACGACGGTATCTGGCGAAAAACAAGGTACGACAAGGGTTATGCATTTAACTTTTTGCTGGGAAAAGAATTTT
>CAZDUU010000284.1:0-3897 GCA_964508675.1 uncultured Bacteroidales bacterium
ACTTTTCCGTTCTTGTCATCAATATTAGTGAGCGCAAAAGCATTTTCGGGTAAATGATCGAAAAATGTCTTTTTAGCTTTGAGGTATTCTTCGAAGGTCTTATGATAATCGAGGTGATCGTGGGTTAAATTGGTAAAGATTCCACCGGCATATTTTACATCGTCCACTCTGTGCTGAACAACAGCATGTGAGCTGACTTCCATAAAGCAATATTTACAGCCTGCTTCAACCATCTTGTAAAGCATTTTCTGTACTTCGATCGGATTAGGAGTGGTATGTGTTGAATTGAAAAGTTTAGAATCAACATAATTTACAACGGTTGAAAGCAATCCTACTCTTTCACCCATCAAACGGAATAAACGATAGAGCAGGGTAGCAATAGTTGTTTTGCCGTTGGTTCCTGTGACGCCTACAACAGTAAGTTTTTCTGATGGAAAATCGTAATAGGCAGCAGCAATTTTTCCAACTGCTTTAGAACTGTCTTCAACTTTTATATAAAGAACTTCGCTTCTTAAATCTGATGGAAGATTTTCGCAAACAATAAATGAAGCACCCTTTTTTATAGCATCTTCAATAAAATCGTGTCCGTCAACACGTGTGCCTTTAATAGCTATAAACATAGAGTTGGGCTTGATTGAATTGGAATCAAGATAAATTTTATTGATTTTCTTGTCGGTTATTTCTCCAACAATTTCAATCGTTTTAATATGCTTTAATATATCTTTTATTTGACACATAGCTAACTTAATTCTAAATAAACAATGGCTCCTTTTTCGATTTTTGTTCCTACTGTCATGGATTGTTTTACTACTTTGCCGCGTCCGATGACTCTTACTTCCAATCCGCAGTTTCCTAAAATGTGCATGGCATCGCGTAAACCCATTCCAACAACATTGGGCATTAGTGATTGAGAAACTTTATAAGGCTTAAATTCAACGTGGTTATTTACTACGCTGGGACTTAACCATTCTGATGCACTGTAAGCGGGTGTTTTAAATTTATTGTAAAATTTACTCAATGCCAGAAGATCTTTGGAATATCCTTTTTTGAAAATCGGAAGACGGCTTATAACACTGTCTTCATCGGCAAAATCTTTTTGTAAATCAACGTGGGTTGCGTAAATTTTATCGGCAATTTCCTTAAATATTGGTCCTGCAACTAAATTGCCATAATAAACACTGTTTGAAGGAGAGTTAACAACAACGATAATACTGTATTTTGGATTATCAGCCGGGAAATATCCAACAAACGAAGCTCGGTAAGTCTTCTGGGCGTTTTCGTCTTTATAACCGTGTTTGCCTCTTGCAATCTGCGCTGTTCCAGTTTTTCCGGCAATTTTGTAGGGTGATTTATTCAGATTTTTTGCAGTGCCTTTTTCTACAACCCTTTCAAGAATTGCCTTCAGGTCTTTTAGTGTGCTTTCTGAACATATCGAGGGATTGATAACGTTGGGATCAAACGTTTTTACTGTTTCTCCTCGATATTGAAGTTCTTTTATCAGAAGCGGTTTGAGCATCTTTCCATTGTTGGCAACAGCATTGTAAAGGGTGAGTATCTGCATGGGAGTTACTTTTACTTCATAACCGATAGACATCCATGGCAATGAAATGCCCGACCAGGATGTGTCTGAAGGGTCCTTAATAATAGGAGTTCCTTCACCTTTGATGTCAAGTCCGAGTTTTTCGTTTAGATGAAGGTTGTAAATACGCTGCACAAATAATTTGGGATCTTTGCTGAAGCAACTGGTGGCAATTTTTGAGGTTCCCACATTGGACGAGAGAGCAAAAACATCGGCAACTGAAATTTTGCCTAACCCGCCTTCGTGTGAGTCTTTCATTTTTGCTCCGTAGTAAGTAACTTCACCATTGCCTGTATTGATAGTGTCTGAAAGTTTTACACAACCTTCTTCGAGAGCGGCAATCATGGTAACCAATTTAAATGTGGATCCCGGCTCAACACTTTCACCAATGGCAAAATTGAATTTTTCGGTATAATCCTGAAGTGTAGAATCGTATTGAAGATTGGCAATAGCTTTTACATAACCGGTATTTGTTTCCATAACAATGGCGCAACCATACTTTGCTCCGTGTTCTTTAAGGTGTGTGAGAAGTGAATGATGTGCAACGTCCTGTAAATTGACATCAATGGTAGTAACTACATCAAAACCGTCTTTAGGTTCAATGGTGTTTCCGTTATTAATAGGCATCCATACATTTCCTGATAAGCGTTGCATTAATTGAACACCTTCTTTTCCTCTTAAATAGCTGTCAAAGGCTCCTTCAATACCAACAACAACCCTGTCAGCACTGGTATATCCGAGTGTTCTTGCTGCTAACTGTCCGAATGGTTTTGCTCTGAAATAAACCTGAGTGGCAATAAATCCTCCTTTATTTGGGCCTAATCGGAATAAAGGCAATTTTTTCAATGCTTTATACTCTTCATAGTCAACCTTGCGTTTTAAAAGAAAATATCTGTTTCCTTTCTTAAATGCATCGGTCAGTTCTTTTTTGTAATCCTGTGCGGTTTTATTCTGAAGAATTTGTGATAAATAAATGGACAGCGAATCAATATGTTTATTAAAAGAGTCTTTTTTCAAACCTTCAGCTCTGAAGTCTATACGTATTTCATAATATGGAACAGAGGTAGCCAGGATTTTACCATCGCTTGATAAAATGTTTCCGCGCATGGGCTGAATAGTGATGTTTTTTTGCGAAACCTGGTATGCTTTCGATTTCCAGTAGCTGCCCTCAAACAACTGAAGGTATAAAACCCTGATAAGCACAATTAATGCAAAAACCACCATCCCTATATAAAGAAGTCCGATACGGCTCAATATGTCCTTTTTTACTTCTGACATTTCAGGGTGATTTTAAAAGGGGGTTTATCCGAGTTATTTAAATCAAGTTGCTGTTCCTGCATAAGCTTTTCAACTTCACTCTGCTGCGAAATCTGCATAAGTTTTGAACTTACAGAAAGCTGTTCACTCTTAAGCTCTTCTACTTCCTTTTTTAAGTTGATGGTTTCGCGAAGTAGTCGTTCAGCATGGTTTCTATTGGCAATATAGAGCAACCCGAGGAACACAAGGAAAGATATAAAGCGTATATTTTTCAGTATGACTTCTCTTGAGAGCAATGAGCCGTCCAGGATTGAACGCAGAAAGTTCTTTTTGGAATTATTGTTTTCAATATGTTCTTTTTCTTCGCTCATTGTCTTTCTGCTATTCTGAGTTTTGCACTTCTGGCCCTGTTGTTGTCTTCTATCTCGCTTTCATCCGGAATAATGGCTTTTTTGTGGGTCTGAGTAAAAGGGCCGGGAATAATGTTCCCTTTAAAATCCTTTTCAGCTTTGCCTTCAAAATTTCCGGTTTTGAAATAATTCTTTACCATTCCGTCTTCGAGTGAATGATAGCTTACTATGCTTAGTCTTCCTTGTGGAATAATCCATTGCGCTGCTTTGGAGAGCATTTCTTTCAAAGCACCCAGCTCATCATTGACTACAATGCGCAGTGCCTGAAAAACTTTTGCCAGATATTTATGTTCTTTCCCTTTAGGAATAAGGCTTTGAATGGCTGTGATAAATTCACTGACCGTATTTATTTTTTTTGTTTTGCGGGCCTTGATGATGAGATGCGTAAGCTTTCCGGCATTTTCCACGTCGCCGTAATGGTAGAATATATGCTTCAACTGATCTTCTTCGTATTTGTTAATTACGGCAGCAGCCGTTAATTTGCTTTCTTTGTTCATGCGCAAATCCAGCAGGCTTTCGTCAAAACGGAATGAAAAACCTCTCTCGGCAGTATCGAACTGATGTGATGAAACGCCTAAATCAGCCACAATTCCGTTCACTTTTTCAATCTTGAGGTATTCTAAAAAATGATCGAAAAAGCGGAAATTTGAA
>CAZDUU010000285.1:0-3886 GCA_964508675.1 uncultured Bacteroidales bacterium
CTGCTTACTATCTTTACCACCAGTTCTTGAAGTTGTAAATGATTTATAATCGACAGTCTGACGAACACAAAGCATACGTGAACGTCCCATTCCACCAGGAACAATTGATTCAACTGTTGTAACAATCGAATATTCATACTGTTGTGCAAATAATGTAATACCAGCAAATAAGGCAACTGCACTTAAAAATAATTTTCTCATAAATGTTTGGTTTAAATTTAACATGAGGCAAATTTAAGACAAATTCCAGACCAAAAAAATTATTTTTTATCCTCAGTACTGTCAACAACTAAAAAAATCACCTCATCCATACGTTTCATAAGGTATTCTTCTCGGACAAATTTTTCCAAAAGTGCTTTATTACTTTGAAGTTCTTTTATTTTTTCGGAATGTTCCTTAATCAGGTTCTGATAATACTCTCTTTGCTTTAGTAATTCATTTCTTTTTTGAATTGCATCAATGCGTTCAATCAGATTGTTCTGGCTAAAAATAGTAACATACATGGCAAAAAGGAAGAATGCAATAAAATATTTATTGGTATAAAAGGCTTTTCGCTTAAAAAATGCTTGAAATTTATTCATGCTCCTAGCCTCCACTTATTAAATGCATAACCTGAACTATATCACCGTCTTTTAAATAGGTATTAGTATAATCCTCTTTGCCGACAGGTTTCCCGTTTACTTTTACTACCAGCATTTTAAAAGTATAGCGTTTATACTCGAGCAGTTCGGTAATATTCAGGGATTCTCTGTCAATCTTTTCAGGATTATTATTTACAGTCAGATTCATACATTTCATTTTAACAGTAATTCTATAGCTTTATCAGCCTGCATATTAGAAACAATGCCAACCCGTGGGGCTAAAGGCGGCATGTCTTCCGACACTTCATTTTCGCCATCACCTAAAATATAGACATTATCAAAAGCATGTTCTTTTATCAGATGAATATTACCCCAGCCTGCCAGACCGGAACCCATAATAAGCGGAGTTTCAGAAAAATAATGCATCATGGTCCTGAGTATCATTTCTTTCATCTCAGCTTTATCAAATGCTTCGATCATAACATCAATATTTGCATAAATTTCAACAATTGACGATGGAGTCAGCTTTATATCATGAGCTTCTACAACACAATCAGCATTTATTCTATGGATATTTTCTTTTAAAGAAAAACATTTCTTCTGCCCTATCTGCTCCAAAAAGAAATATTGTCTGTTGAGATTTGTTTTATCTATTATATCAAAATCAGCTACGATCAATTTTCCAACTCCCACTCTGGCTAAAGCAACTGCAGCGTTTGAGCCTAAGCCGCCACAACCGGCTATCCCTACAACTTTTTTGGCTAATATTTCTTTTATTTGCTTAAAAGTCATTTTACCAACTAATTTTCTTTTGTGCAGCTAATAAAGTATTTTTAAGTAAACCGACTCTGGTCATTGGTCCGACACCACCCGGAACCGGAGTAATATAAGAGCATTTTGAAGCTACTTCGTCAAACTTCACATCACCGGTCAATTTAAATCCTGATTTAGTGTTAGCGTTAGGTACACGGGTTGTACCGACATCTATAACTACTGCACCTTCCTTCACCATATCAGCTTTTACAAAGCCGGGCTGACCTATTGCAGCAACCAATATATCTGCTTTACTGCAAACTTCTTTTAAGTTTTCAGTTCTGCTGTGTGCAACTGTAACTGTAGCATCCAATCCTTTCTGAGACAACAAAACACTGAGAGGACGTCCTACAATATTGCTGCGACCAAGAACTACAACATTTTTCCCTTTTGTTTCAATCTTGTAACGCTTTAACAATTCAACTATTCCAAATGGAGTCGCTGAAACAAAACTTGGTAAACCCAAAACCATTCTCCCTACATTAATCGGACTAAAACCATCCACGTCTTTGGAATAGTGAATAGCATTGATAAATTTTTGCTCATCAAAGCTTTTCGGAAGTGGTAATTGAACTATAAAACCATCCACATCTTCGTCTTTGTTTAATTTGTCAATCTGACCCAACAAAAAGTCTTCGGTTATATCGTCTTCGAAATGTAAAAGAGAAGATTTAAATCCGACTTCTTCACAATCTTTTACTTTATTACTCACATAGCTTTCACTTCCGCCATCATGTCCAACTAAAATAGCTGCCAGATGTGGAACTTTTTTCCCTTCTTCTATAATTTTATTGACTTCCTGGGCAATTTCTTTTTTAATTGCATCCGCAACAGCTTTTCCGTCTATTAATATCATATTTTCAGTTTTTAACGTTTAGGAAGATTTTTTAATGCGTTTTTATTGGTGGTGACCATTTTCATCAGCTTACGGGTTTCTTCAAACTGCTTTAATAATCGGTTTACATCCTGGATATCCGTTCCACTACCCATCGCAATACGTTTTCTTCTGCTTCCATTTATTAATGCAGGATTATCACGTTCCTCTGGAGTCATAGACTGAATAATTGCTTCTATTGATTTAAACGCATTATCATCAATATCTATATTTTTCATCATTTTGCCCATTCCCGGGATAAAGGAAGCCAGTTCCTTCAGGTTACCCATCTTCTTAATCTGCTGAATCTGCTGATAGAAATCGTTAAAGCTGAACTGGTTTTTAGCAATTTTTTTCTGAAGTTTACGTGCTTCTTCTTCGTCAAATTGTTCCTGCGCGCGCTCAACCAACGACACAACGTCGCCCATACCCAGGATTCGATCGGCCATACGTTCGGGATAGAAAATGTCTAAAGCTTCCATCTTTTCGCCGGTACCGATAAATTTTATTGGCTTGTTGACCACTGCTTTGATTGACAACGCAGCACCACCACGTGCATCACCGTCTAACTTGGTGAGAACTACACCATCAAAATTCAGTCTGTCATTAAATTCCTTTGCTGTATTAACGGCGTCCTGACCGGTCATGGCATCAACTACAAAAAGAATTTCTTCGGGATCAATTGCTTTTTTTATTGCAGCTATTTCCTGCATCATTTCTTCGTCAATAGACAAACGGCCTGCAGTATCTATAATAACTGTATTTATTCCTTTTAGTTTTGCTTCTTTAACAGCATTTTGAGCGATTTTAACCGGATTCTTTTCATTTTCTTCTGTATAAACCGGAACACTGATTTGTTCACCTAGAACTTTTAATTGCTCAATAGCTGCAGGACGATAAACGTCGCCGGCAACCAATAGAACCTGGCGTCCTTTTTTCGATTTGATAAAATTGGCAAGCTTAGCAGAAAAAGTGGTTTTACCAGAACCCTGTAAACCCGACATTAAAATTACTGATGGATTTCCTTTAAGCTTCAATTCTACTTTTTCGGTACCCATCAAATCTGCCAGTTCATCATGAACTAACTTAACAAGCATTTGTCCCGGACGTACCGATTTTAATACGTCCATTCCCATTGCTTTTTCCTTTACCGTGTCAGTAAAAGTCTTTGCTATTTTATAATTAACGTCGGCATCCAGTAATGCTCTGCGGATTTCTTTTAATGTTTCGGCAACATTTACCTCGGTTATTTTTCCTTCACCTTTTAAAATCTTAAACGACTTCTCGAGCTTATCAGTTAAATTCTCAAACATATATGCTAATTTTGTAAAATTATGCAAAAATAAGTATTTTAACCATTTTAAACTATAATTTGGTGTTCCAAAATTTTGCCGTGTACAAAAAAAGTGTTAAATTTCGTTTATATTAGGCAACGAAAGCGAAAGTCAAATTGTCTTATCATTGAATAAAGCAAAAATGCAAGGCGATAGAAACAAAGAAAAAATATGGCCTGCAAACAGTAAATGGGAAGAAATTTACAAAACATATGCACGGAAATTGTATGCTGTTTCCCTACGATATCCAAAGAAACCAGAGGAAGCCGAAACTGTTTTGCAAT
>CAZDUU010000286.1:0-3874 GCA_964508675.1 uncultured Bacteroidales bacterium
AATTAATGAAATTCCGGGTCGTACAGAGGTCATTCCTTCAGAAGTAATAGAATCTTTGCCCGTTACGAATGCAGACGAAGTATTGCAACTGATTCCCGGGGTTTTTACCGACAGGGATTTTGGTATCTATTCTAAAAATGCCAGTGTCAATATGCGTGGGCTTAATAGTTCTCAGCGTGTGCTGCTAATGAAAGACGGGACTCCGATAAACAAGGCAGACGGAGGCGGAGTAAACTGGAATAGAATATTCAATAATGATATTGACCACATTGAGGTTTTGAAAGGCCCGTCGTCAGCTATATATGGCGGAAATGCCATGGCCGGGGTTATTAATGTGATTACCGCCAAACCCAAAGACAAGTTTTCGGGCTATGTGGAAGGTAGCGCCGGCACTTACAATACCTATGGTTTGGGAACGCATTTTGGCGGGAAGCTGAATCAGGACAAAGGGTTATATTATTCTGTCAGTACTTTTTACCGAAAAGGTGACGGTTATTTTGTAAACACCCCCGAAAACCGTACAGAAAACGATACAACGGTCTTTATAAAAGAAGGTGGCGCAAGCGGAACCTTGGGGTATTTGTTTAATCAGCATTCTTCTGTTGAGCTTGAATACGACTATTGGGACGATATTCGCAGCGACGGCGTCCGCGTTCATGAAAAACTGGGAAGTTATAATAAATATACCACTCATGCTACACGACTGACCTATAAAGATAAATTCGGAAAAGGTGATTTTACTTTTCAGCCTTATTTTCAAAACGAATATTATTTTCATAAAAATGAAGCCCAGAGCAAGAAAAGCGGAAAATATAAATTATATGACGCCCCGTCAGACAGGGACGATTACGGACTATTCACTTCATACACATTGCCTGAAGGAGAAAATACACATTTAACCTTCGGAATGGATGCTAAAATAGGGAATGTTACTTCAAAAGAGATTTATTATACTGCTACCGATGTTACTACCAAAAAAGGACAAATGAATCAGTTTGCCGGATTTGGTATTTATGATGTCAATCTTTTAAAAAACAAACTAAATCTGTCACTGGGATTAAGGTGGGATTTGATTCAATTCAGAAACGGGTCCTTTACTATTGAGACACCTTCTACTTTGACCGATTTTATAAGGAATTATCCCTCTGTGTATGAGGATGAAGACTGGAATGCCTTCAGCCCCAAAGCTGCTGCAAAATATCATTTCACATCGAACTTTGATGCTTATGTATCCTTCGGAACAGGGTACAGTCCTGCCACACTCGACGATATGTGCACAAATCGTAATGTTACCAAGGGTTTTAAACTTGCGAACCCGAAACTGGCTCCCGAATATTTATATTCATACGAAGCAGGTTGCGATTGGCGTATTCACGATAAAATAAAGATCGAAATATCCTTTTATAATTCCATCGGATACGATTTTCATTATTTTGTAGGAACAGGTGACAGTGTTGATACGGGAGGTGATGAGCTGAAAGCAGTATTAATCCGTGATAATATTGCTTCTGTGAATATTTATGGTGACGAAACTTCGGTATCTTATTTCATCACAAACTCATGGACCCTGTTGTGCAATTATGCATACAATTATTCATATATTTCAAAGTTCCAAAACGATAAGTACCAGGATAAAAATCTGGAAGGAAAATTCCTGATGGAAATTCCGCCTCATGTTTTTAATGCTTTCCTAATGTACAAATACAAGAAAATCTCAGCCGATGTTTCGTATCACTTTGAAGCTAAAAAATGGGCCGACGACGAAAATACCTATTATACACCCGGTTTCTACAGCATTAATCTGAAATTGTCGGTTAAACCGGTGAAAAATCTTAAAACTTCTGTATTGATAGAAAACGTTACCAATAACGAACATCTAAACAATAAAGGCCAGTTGTGCTTAGGGCGTTTTATTTTGTTTGAAATGAAGTATCAGTTCGAATAAACCACGTGTATTTTTATAATTATTGATATTCGTTTATTTTTGTCTCGTATTTAATCTTAGAAGTATTGCTTCGTAAATTTATTTATATCATTCTATTAGCCGGAATTCTGACAGATTGGGGATATTCATATATGCAGTATTATTCCCAATCGTTAGATGGAGATGTTTCATGGAATCTTGTTCCTTCATACGAGGTAAAACCGATATTTGAGAGTCCTTTAGGCATAAAAGCCATTCATGAAAATTTGACTTATGCTAACCCTAACCGCTTTTTTTGTCATTGGATATACAGGGAATATTTTATCTCTACACCTTTATTTCTGCAGAAATTTGTTGAGCCGGTTGAAAGTGTTTACATGGCAAGTGCTTTGGCTAAGCTTGCGATACATATTTTGCTGGCAGTTCTGTTGGCGTGGATTAGTACTGGTCCGAAAAGTTTTTTCAAATTTGACTTTATGCTTGTTTTATTCATAATAAATCCTCTGTTTCAGACTAATGGGTATGGCAAATATATGGGTATCATAGATAATTGTATAACGTACGATTTCTTTTATGCTTTCCCGCTGGCATTGCTGATTATCTACCTGCTCCCATTTATCTGGAGGTATTACTATGGTTATCATTTTAAAAGAGAAAGATGGCTAAATTTTATCTGGATTCCTTTTGCATTGGTTATAAGCCTGAGTGGGCCGTTGAATCCGGGAATAATGCTGATTTTTACGTTACTGGTTTTTATTTTTAATGTCAATGCTCAGAAACGCATGATTATTAAAGGAAAAATCAGAATAGGAGTTCTTATAAATAACCTTCCCAAGGGCTTCTGGTTTTATTTAATTCCTGTAAGCATATTTTCTTTATATTCATTGTACCTGGGAACGTATAATTCAAACACAATAAAAAGCCAGATTCCGCTTTCTGAAACATATAAAAGAATTCCGGAAGGGATTTACTATATCTTTACGCAGAAACCCGGATTTCTGATTTTATTCTCGCTAATTACAGTCAATGTTTTTATTATTTACAGACATTTTAGAAATGAAGAGGGAATAAAGATTCTGAAAATAATGCGATGGATAGGTGTTTTTGCTTTGATTTATATTTTATTGCTGCCCATGGGCGGATACAGGGAATATCGTTACAACATTATCCGTTACGATACTTTTATGCCGGTAACCATATGTCTTATGTTTATTGTTGGAAAAACAACACTTTTCCTGTTTCAGAACCTTAAAACAAAAAAAATATGGAGCTACAGTTTGCTTGTTCTGACAGTAGCAGTTCTGTTTACAAATGCAGATAAGCCAAAATTCGACAGCAATGTCTGTGAAAAAAACGCTTTAAAGCAAATAGCCGGTTCAATTGAAAAAGTGGTCAGATTAAACGATGAATGCACTGTATTATCGTGGGCGCCGATAAAAGTTCCAGAATATTCAGAACTGAATGCAAAATTACTGTTTATCTGGAATATAACGAAAGAAGAAAAATTGTATTATTGTCCTTAATTACAAACGGAAACTGATATGAAAAAAGTAAGCATAATAGTAGCCATTCTTTTATTAACCGCTCAAACATGGGGACAGGAAACCAGATTTGAAGTCAAATTTTCAGAACCGATGGCTGTTTTTGTTTTTGTACAAAGCTTATCTTCACATTACCCCGACAACCCCTATAAGAAATTATTTACAGAATCAATATATAACAATGAAAAATACAAGCCTTTGATTGCCGAGTACGACAGCCTGAATATTGATTATTCATATGAGTTTTTTGAATACCCTTACGGACAGAAATTTCACGGAACAACAGGGTCGCTTTTAAAAAGAAACCTGATAAGAAGTGCATCGTTGACCGATTTGAAAATAAATTCCGTAGGACTTATTCCAAATACCGACTTAATCAGACTGACTTACATTTTGGGCGAATTTATGC
>CAZDUU010000287.1:0-3873 GCA_964508675.1 uncultured Bacteroidales bacterium
ACGGTATTGGCATCTGTTTGTTTCTGAATACTAATGCCAATAGAATTTTTACCATTGATTTTATTCAAATTAGTCTGTTCTGCAATGCCGTCAACAATTTCTGCAATATCCGATAATTTAATACTACTACCAGAGGCTGTTCTTGAAACCGCTATGTTACGAAACTCGTCTAAGGATTTTATTTTTCCTAATAACCGTACTGTATATTGTTTAACACTGCTTTCAATTTTACCCGTCGGCATTTCAATGTTTGCATTATAAATTGCCTGATAAACCTGACTGATTGTGATTTTATAAGCATCAAGTTTATTCTTATTGATGTTTATTTTGATTTCACGCTCATTCCCTCCAACCAGTGAAACCTGTCCTACTCCTTTTAGTTTCGAAAGTTGAGACTTGATTTGGTTGTCTGTTAGCAAATACAATTTTGTCGGTGCTATTTTGGCTGTGACCCCAAACTTAATTACAGGCATTTCATCGGAAGAGAATTTGTTAATGGATGGCGACTTTACACCGGTTGGAAGATTTGCCACCATTGCATTGATTTTACGTTGGGCATCCTGTACAGCTAAATTAGCGTCAGCACTGGATTCTAATTCAATGGTAATAGAGGATAGTCCTTCTTGAGAGGTAGATTGCATACTTTTAACGTTTTCCAAAGAAGAAAGTGCATCTTCTAATTTTTTGGTAACAGAACTTTCTACCTCATTCGTCGAGGCACCTGGATATGTAGTTGTTATACTAAGTGCAGGGAAGTTAAGTTTAGGAATTAGCTCATAGTTTAAACTTGTATAGCATGTTATTCCAAGAATAGCCAGGACGGTAAAAATTACTACTACCAGTGTTGGTCTTTTTATTGCAATTTCAGTGATTGACATAATAATTGTTTTTAATTTACAATTTTAATTGCCTTGTTTTCGGATAGGTTTATCTGACCGTTTACGATTACTTTTTCGCCTTCCTTTAAACCGGAAATAACCTTTATATATTTGTCATTTCCATTTCCAACAACAATCTTCTTCAGTATCGCCTTGTCGTTTTCGGCAACATAAACTTCGGCATCTGTTATGCTTCCCAATAGAGATTCGCGGGGGATATATAGTGCTTCCGATACCACAGGTAGTTTAATCATTACATTTGCAAAAGTTCCTGATTTTAAAGGATTTTTTGAGTTGTTTGCCATTTCTATCTCTACAGGATAATTGTGTGTTTCATCTCCTTTGGGACTGATAAAATTGATCTTGCCTTCAAATGATACTCCGGGGTAAATATCTGTTGTGATAGTTACTTTGTCGCCCACATTTAATGCATATACGTTGGCTTCTGAGACATTCAATTCTACCTTTAGTTTTGAGATATCTATAATAGTTGCAATTGGAGTACCTATGTTGACATATGCGCCCTGTTCTACTGATTTTTTTGTAATGATGCCATTAAGAGGAGATATAGTTGTTGCGTCTGTAAGTTGTTTTTCGGCCTGCTCCAATTGTATCACAGCATTGTCGTATAAATTTTGACTTTCATTTAATTGTTGTTCTGTAATGGTACCTCCTTTATAAAGATTCTCGTACCGCTCTAAATCTTTTTTAAGTTTTGCAACACTTATTTTTGCAGTTTGAACAGCCAATTGTTTTAATTTATCATCCACAGTTGCAATTACATCACCTTTTAATTTTGTCTGCCCTAATTCTGCTTTTAATGACGTGATTATACCTGAAGACTGGGCTGCAATGTCTATTTCGGTATATGCTTCAAGATAACCTACCAATTTAAGGCTATCACTTATTGACATTTTTTTTACAGGCGTGGCTTCAACCGAAACATAAGAAAGATCGGTACTAACATCTTTTTTTGCGTTTATTTTCTCATGATTACTAACTAATCTCCATACTACGAGAGCCAAAACAACTAAGGCGGCAACGATAACTATGATTTTTTTCATTTTATAACTATTTCTGATTATTAATAAAATTCATTAAGGTTCCTTTTGATTTTTCCAGTTCAATACGTGCTATATACAAATTGAGAAGTTTATTAAAATACGTATTTTGAGCAACCATATATGAACTTTCGGACTGAATGAGGTCAAGGGTAGAACTGGCACCCTGCTGATATTCTAATTGTGTGTTTTTATATACACTTTCGGCTAAGTCCCTGTTTTCTTTTTCCCTTTGTATATTATCCAATGCATTTTTATATTGAATTTCATAATTTGAAATATTAACTTTTATCGACTGCTCAGTGAGTAATAAATTTTCATCTGCAATTTTTATGTTTAATTTTGACTGAGCAAGTTTAGAATTTCTTTGAAGCCCGTCAAACAATGGAATTGCGAGCTTTAGACCTATTCCGGAACTTGGATACCAGTCTTTATCGGCATCAAAAAAATTGAACTCCTGGCGCATGGCATTATAGTTATAATTGCCATAAAAAGATAATGTAGGTAAAAAGGCTGCGATTTTTGTTTTCTTATCTAACTGCATCAAAGAAATGTTAGTTTTTTTAAGTTGAAAATCAAGAATATTATCCATTTGATATTTACCTGAAGTATCATTAACAAGTACATTTAAGTTGTTTTCAATAGTCGTATCTGAAAGTGAAATCACACTGTCAACCGGCATTCCCATGTTATATTTTAGTGTATTTAATGATTGAGAATAGCTTAATTCCGCCTGTTCTAACTGAGATTTGGTATTGTTGTAGCTGACTCTTATTTTATCTACATCAATTTTTTTTGCTATACCATTGTTAAATTTTAGTTCTGTTGATTTCAAGGATTGTTCAGATGCAATAAGTGTTGATTTCAAAACATTTATTTGCATCTGAATAACTAATGTCTGGTAATAAATCAAGCTTATATTATATACAGTCTGCTCAGTAGTTTGCTGCAATGTTAAAACCGAAATATCTTTATTAATCGTTGCTGATTTTATCCCATATATACTTGCGGGGTCATAAATTTTTTGGGTAAGCTGCGCTCCACCTGATACGCTGTATTTATTTCCAAACTTAACAGGGATGTATGTGCCGGGAGTTCCTCCCATCATTTCAGCTGGCATAAGCTGAGTTGTAAGTTTTAAATTATCATCAAACGTTCCTGATGCATTAACTTGAGGCAGATAATTCCCAAGTTGTTCATTAATTTTCTTTTTTGAAATGTCAACATTATAATTTGCTACTTTTATATTACTGTTGTTGTTAGTTGAATAATTGATGCATTCTTTAAGTGTTAGTGAACTTTGGGCATACAAATTAAAGTTACTTACTGTAAAGAATAAGGTTAGAAATACTATTTCTTTTAATTTCAATATTCTATTCATTTTACCATCAGTTTGTGATAATGATGCAAATATGAAATCAAAATATAGGATTGAAAAATTATTGAGATGAAGGGATAAAGATTGGCGAAGAATGAAAAGTTAATGTGGTATTATTGACTGTATCTGCTATTAAAATCTTTAATATATGTTTTGCCAATAGGAAATTCTTTTTCAGGTAAAGCTATTGAATTTGAGCGGACCGATTCAATCCGATTAAAAGGTAAAATAAAGCTTCTGTGAACACGAATAAAATCTTTTAAAGGTAATTTATTTATCATTTCATTCATTGTCATACGTGCTACAACGGTTTTACTGTCTTTAATATATATTTTTATATAGTCTGCCAGTCCTTCAATATATAAAATATCAGCTAATGGGATTTTTACCAAGCTATAATCTGCGCGAATAAATATATATTTATCCTCTGAATCATTCTGTTTGTTGATGTAGTAATAATATTCTTTGGCTTTATCGACAGCCTGACGGAATCGTTTAAAGTTGATAGGTTTTAGCAAATAATCAATGGCGTTAAGTTCATAACTTACCACGGCAT
>CAZDUU010000288.1:0-3871 GCA_964508675.1 uncultured Bacteroidales bacterium
TTATTCCAAGCATGCTCATAAATGCTCCCGGAACACCGTGTCCTGTGCAATCAGCCACCGCAAAAATATGTGTGTGATTTATGGTTGTAAACCAGTAAAAATCTCCGGAAACAATGTCTTTGGGTTTATATAGAATAAAGAAATTAAAAAGATGGTCAAGATTTTCAGTCGCAAAACCTTCTTCAGGCAGTACGGCCTTCTGAATATTTTTAGCGTATTCGATGCTGTCGGTAAGTTTTTTATTAATGATCTCGATTTGTTCTTTTTGTGAAATAACAATATCGCGTTGTGTTTCAATTTCTTCTTTCTGGACAATTATTTCTTCATTGGCAGTTTTCAGTTCTTTATTTTTAAGTTCTATTTCTTGTTTTTGTTCTTTAAGTATTAAATGTGACCTTTTAAGCTGAACATATAATCGGGTTAGGAAAAATGAGAATATGACAACAATGATAAAAATTCCGAGAATCGAATAGATAATAGTTCTTTGTCTTTTTTGTTGAAGTTCACTTTTTTCAAGTTGTGTTTCTTTTAACTCATTTTCTTTATTAAGTTTTTCGATTTGCAGTTGTTTTTTTTCTGATTCGTACTTTGTTTGCATTTCTGCCAAAACCTGCGTGCTGTGTTCGGAAATCAGGCTGTCATTCAATTCCATTTCTCTTTCAGCATAGTAGGTAGCATCTTTGTAGTTTCCAAGTCTTTTTGATGCCCGGTGCATATAATCGTATGCTTCTTTGAGCTCGGTGCGCATGTTTGATTCTTTCGAAAGAATTTCTAATTTTCTGGCGTATTCCATTGCTTTTTTTGCATACATCAATTTTTGAGCGGGTGAGGCAGAAGAGTCTGATAAAATAATATAGGTACTGGCCAATCCTCCGATATTATAAAGATTTCCAATGGCGTTTCCTACTTTTTTGTCAATTTCTTCTGATTTCAGGTAATTCTCAAGTGCTTCTTTATAAATATGTTGTTGGGCATATATGGCACCTATATTTGCATAACAGTTAGATTGTCCGATTTTATCGTTAATTGATTCATAAATCGTCAGAGCTTTCATGAAGTGATCTACAGCTTTGCCGTATTCCAATGTTTTATAATAAACTCCACCCATGTTTGATGTTGCGTTAGCTATACCCTGTTTATCATTGAGTTCCTGCTTAACAGGTAGTGCCAGATTATAATAGCGAATAGCTTCCTGATAGTTTTTTTGGTCTTTATATAAATTGCCAAGATTAATATAGCAGGCAGATAATCCTTTTTTGTCTTTAGTGTGTTCCAAAAGTTTCATTTGTTTGATATAATATTCAAGACCTTTTTTGTAGTCTCCCTGCCGGTGATATATTATTCCTATATTTGAATAGATGTTTGAAAGCTGAACAGTGTCTAAGGATGCAATGGCAAAGTTTAATGCGTATTTGTAATATTTTAATGAAATATCGTAGCTGCCTTTATAGTAAAAAGCGATGCCAATATACCTGAACATGGCTGCTTTACCTTTGTTGTCATTTATCATGGAGTAGGTTCTGAGTGAACGGAAATAATATTCGAGTGCTTTATCTAGATCTGATTGTATGTTATAGTTTATTCCGATATTACGTAAGGCCACAGCTTTAAGTCTGAATGCAGTTGTTTTTACAGCGTTGTTATTTGAATTGTCAAAAACAATATCTGATAAGTAAACACATATCAGATTGTATTTAGTAGAGCTATCTGCAGAAACATTGTCGTATTCGTCCGCAACTTCTATTAAATTTTTTAGTGTACTGGTGTCAGGCTTGTGTTTATTTATTTCTTCAATTAAAGAATCAATTTTTATGTTTTGCTGATATGCAAAGCTTTTTAAACCTGTTGTTGATATGAGAATAAGAAAAAGTAAAAAATATCTCATGTTATTAATTTAAATAAGCCTTTTTACGAAAAGGGAGTTATAAAGTTAGCAAATATTTTTGACAGATAATTAAGAAAAAAGAATTTCGTTTAACCGAATGTATGGCCTGTATTAAAAAATCATGTAAGTTTGTGTTTCCAATGGCAAAGAAAAAACAAAAAAAAGTGATTGTTTCTGTTACCAACGATTTGGTTTCGGATAACCGTGTCCATCGCACCTGTACTGTACTAGTCGAAGAAGGATACAACGTACTGCTTGTAGGGCGCAAGTTAGTCGGTTCTTTACCGGTAAAACGTGAATATAAAACACATCGCTTTCGGCTTTTATTTAACAAAGGTTTTTGCTTCTATGCAGAATATAATTTTCGCTTGTTTTTTTATCTGCTTTTTTATCGTTGCGATATATTAGTTGCCAATGATTTGGATACTCTGAGTGCAAATTTTTACGCTTCCCGATTCAAAAGAGGTAAACTGCTATACGATAGTCACGAATATTTTACCGAAGTTCCTGAATTGGTAAACCGGAAAAAAGCTCAACGGCTTTGGGAAAAGATGGAGAAAAAGATATTTCCCAAATTAACTCAGGTTGTGACCGTTTGCGATTCTATTGCAGAGATTTACAATCAAAAATATAATGTTCCGGTTTATACAATCCGCAATGTCCCGTTGAGAAAAGAAAAAGCAGAAAAAAAAGATTTGAAAACGATTTTTAATCAAAATTTCAACTCTGTTTTAATTTACCAGGGAGCTCTAAATATAGGCAGAGGAATTGAAAATCTGATTGACTCCATGCTTTATCTCGATGATGAAACAGTTTTAATTATTGCAGGCAAAGGTGATATTGAAAAAGAATTGCAGGCAAAGGTTAAACAGCTTAAATTAAATGAGCGAGTTAAGTTTCTTGGAAAAGTGCCGATTGAAGAGTTACATGCATATACACTGAATGCCGATTTAGGTTTCTCGCTCGAAGAAGACAGGGGATTGAATTATCGTTATGCTCTTCCAAATAAGGTTTTTGACTATGTTCAGGCCGAAGTCCCAGTTATTTGCTCTGATTTGCCTGAAATGAAGAATCTTGTTCAGCAATATAATCTTGGGCTTTGTCTGAGTGAATCTCAACGTCGGCCTGAAGAATTAGCCCGCATAATAAAAAATGCATTAAATGACAAGCAAAAAATGAGCGAATGGAAGTCGAACTGCCTGATAGCCGCAAATGAACTGAATTGGGAAAAAGAAAAAATAAAGCTGAAAGAAATATTAAAGAAGCTCGTCGATTGAGATTTTATATTTTTCGGGTTGTTCTTTAAACTCGGTAACAGTTACTCCTGTGATTTTTTTAAATGTGGAAGAAAGGTGATGAACACTTGAAAAGTCCATAATATAAGCCACTTCACTCAATGTGAATTCATTCTGCAAAACAAGCTCTTTTACCCTTTCCATTTTGTGTAAAAGCATGTAACGTTCCAATGTAATGGAATGATATTTTGAAAATGTTTTGGAAATCTGCTGATAAGTCATATTCAGACGTTCTACAAGATAATCCGATTTTCGTACAATGGAATCCACATTATTTGAATAATGAATAAGTTCCACCACAGCCTGTTTTATTTGTTCTATAATTTGCTCGTTTCGCTCTTTTACAATTCCGTAACCATTATTAGTCAGTAGCTGATGGAGTTCTTTTTCGTTAAAACCTTTTTTAGTAACAGAAATTTTGCCTAAGTAAACATATTCAACGTCGTAATGGTTTTGTTGGAGTATATTCTCCATGTTTTTTATGCAGCAGTGGCAGAGCATGTTTTTGACATAGAAGGTATGAAAATTCTTTTCTTCCATGCTTTTAAAGACCTGTTATCTTTTTTATCTCGTTCAATTTATTTAAAGCCTCAATAGGTGTGAGGTTGTTGACGTCCAGATTTTTTATCTGATCGCGGATCTGCTTTAAAACAGGGTCATCTAACTGGAAAATGGAAAGCTGATAACCTTC